>JABDJF010000317.1 GCA_013002645.1 Myxococcales bacterium | reverse complement strand
CACCCCCCACCACATCTCGCCCCCTGCGTACGTCTGCTTGGGTGCCCGTTCAAGCGCCAGCGCCAGCGCCAGTGTCCGCGCCAGTGCCAGTGCCAGTGTCAGCAGCAGCGCCAGTGTCCGCGCCGGCGCCAACGCCAGCGAAGGCCCGTCGCGACGGAGTCGCTCCACGGGGCCTCAGACGCTCTCCGATAGAAACTGCGCGATCAAGTCCGCAACCGAATACACCCTCAAAAAGTCCCCGTCGGCGAGCTCCTGGACGTGCGGCCTCGTATTGGTGCATGCGATGCCCGCTAGCGCTCCGCTGTCTTGAATGCGTTCGAGGGACTCCTGCGCGAACACGCCGTGGGTGCATACCGCGTAGACATCGCTTGCGCCGGCTTCTCGATAGGCATTGGCCGCGGAGATGAGAGAGCCGCCGGTGCGGATCATGTCGTCGTAGATGACCACGGGGCGGTCTTCGACGTCGGCGGCGAGGGCCGTGATTTCGGTTTGGGTGTCGGAGAGGCGGCGTTTGAAGACGAAGGCGGCGTCGACCAGAAGATCGTTGGCCAGGCTCTCGACCCACTTTGCTCGGCCGGCATCCGTTGCGCCCAAGATGAAGTCCTCACCACCGAAGTCTCGAATCGCCTGAAGCACCACGGAGCGCGCCTGCAGATGGACGGGACGAATGTCGCCCGAGAAATACTGTGGGATCCCCTCGGAGTGCAGGTCGATCAGAACGACACGGTTGCCGGAGCCGGCGCTCGGGATTGACGAGATCAGACGGGCACGGTTTTTTGCGGCCACAATCTCGCCGTACCTCGAAGCGCGTTCCATCGTCTGATAGCCGAACCAGGGAAGCACGAGGGTGAGGGTGTGAACCCCGAGCTGAACCAGGCCGCACGCGAGGTCGTAGATCTCGAGCATGTCGACGTCGTCGACCGTACCGCCGACGACCGCCACGTCGCGCAGGGCGCAGTCGGTTTCGATGCGCCGGTATCGCTCTCCGTCCGGGAAGACCTTACGTTCGACGACACCCAGGTCGAAGTCGCCTGCGCCTGAGATGTCCTCGCAGAGCTCTTGGTAGCGTTCGGTCGCGAAGAGGAGCATCGGTTGCTTCATGGCGCAGCTCGCATGACAACACAGCTCGCTTTGACGCGCTAGTGGTTGGCCAAGACGTCGAGAAGAACGCCGGGGAAGTCGGTCATGATCCCGTCCACTCCAGCTGCGGCCAGCCCTTCCATCTCCCCAGGGTCGTCGATCGTCCAGACGTGAATTTGAACCCCGTGACGGTGCGCGGCCTCGACGAATCGCGGCGTAATGACGTTCATCCCCCGGAATGTCGTAGGAATCTGAAGCGCATCGAACGCATACACGGCGTGCCTGGAAAGCCCGGTCGCGGCATGCGCCCAGAAGTGAAGCGCGCCCTTTCGGCCGGCTGAAGTTGCGACTCGGCCGCGGCTATGCTTGCGAAATGCCGCCGTCACCTCGTCGTGTTCGGACGCGACGAGGACTCGCTCGTGAAGGCCGTGGTGCTCGATGAACTCCCAAAGCCGCCCGGCCAAGGCGGGGTCATTGGGCTTGATCTCCAGATTGTAGTGGAGCGTCGGATCAGCCTCGAGTGCCTCTTCTAGCGTCGGGATACAGAGCCCCGCATGTCGAAAGGCGTAGGTTCCGTTTTCGATGAAGTGGTACCCGGCATCGAGGCGTTGAAGCTCGGCAAGCGTGTGGTCCCGAACGTTCCCGCGGCCGTCCGTCGTTCGTTCTAGCGTGTCGTCGTGGAAGCATACGAAGCGGCCGTCCGAGGTCTCGTGGAGATCGGTTTCGATGTGCCGATACCCGAGCTCGGCTGAGCTCCGAAACGCAAACACCGTATTCTCGGGCCAGCGCTTCGCGCCTCCCCGATGCGCAAATGGAATCGGTGTCGTAGGACCGAAAAATGGGCGGGGCATCGTAGGACGAGCATAGCGCCATTTTCGCAACTGGCGCTCGGCACTTGTCGGTAAGCGCATTTGTGGCCATCGTGCGACCGCGAAGGGAACCCAGGTATGGCGAACGACTTGGCAGGGAAGGTCGCGATCATCACGGGCGGTGCGGGCGGTATTGGCAAAGCCCTGGCCGAGGAGCTCGCGGTGCGTGGCGGCTACCTAGTGTTGGCCGATATCAACTCCGAGCTGCTCGACGAGACCGCCACCGAGCTTCGTGCCCGTGGGGCTCAACTCGATGCCAAAACGGTCGACGTTCGCGATGCGGCTCAGGTTCGCGCGCTCGTCGAAGATGCGTATCGGCAGCTCGGGCGCATCGACTACATCTTCAACAACGCCGGCGTAAACGTCTGCGCCGAGCTTCGCGACACGACGCTCGAGGACTGGAATCGGCTGATCGACGTGAACTTACGAGGCGTGGTGCACGGCGTGCACGTGGCCTATCCAATCATGCGCGACCAGGGCTTCGGCCACATCATCAATACGGCTTCCGCAGCCGGCCTGATTCCCGCTGCTGCGGAAGGCGCCTACGCGGCGACCAAGCATGCAGTGGTCGGCTTGTCGTCGACGTTGCGAATCGAGGCCGCGAGCTTCGGCGTGAAGGTGAGCGTCGTATGCCCGGGTCTGGTCGATACGCCGATCCTCGACTCGACCGCGTACGTCAAGCTCGACCCTGACGCCCTGAGGAAGATCTGGCCCGGGAAGCCGATACAGCCTCGAACCGCAGCCCGTCAGATCCTTCGTGGCGTCGATCGAAATCGGTTCTACATCCTGCTCACGCCAACCGTTCACGCTCTGTGGCGCCTTCATCGCTACGCGCCGGTAACCTCCCTGGGAGTCGGCCGAATCGCCGTGCGCTTGTTTCGACGCGAACGCACCGACGACGATTGAGCTCAAACGAACTCGGCGCCGATGCCAATGACGCGCAAGGCGTGGTCGTGAATCCGGAAATCCGCGGGCCCGATCCCTGGCGCCTCTCCGTCGATGTCCATCCAAGCCGTATTGGCAAGCATCTCGACCTCGACGTGCCTGCCGCGATAGCTGCTCACGATCGGAGAGCGAATGTGGGTTCCTTTGTAGAGCCCCGCCATCACAGGAAGCCCTCGAAGCGTGGAGGTCGCGCGAATCAACACCACATCGAACACGCCGTCGGCAACGCGGGCTTCAGGCGCGAACATCATGCCGCCCCCCGCCCATCGGCCGTTGCAGACGCAAATGTTGCTGATTTCGTGCTCGCCCTCGTCTTTGCCGTCAATACGCAGACCAATCCGTGCGGGCTCGTATTTCATCTGCGCGCGCAGAACGGCCTTGAAATATTTGGCCTTGCCGCTGCTCTTGGATTTCGATGCTCCAACGAACCGATCGACCAGGCCTCCCATGCCCATCGACGTGATGTTCAGAAAGAACCGCTCCTCGCGGTGTCCTTCATCGTGCGTGTACTGGACCCAGCCGATGTCGATCGGGACCGCGGGCGCATCGCGAATGACCGCGCAGCCGGTGTCGAGCTCCTCGGCGCCCGGGATCATGCGCCGAAAGTCGCCGCCCGTACCCGCGTGAAGAATACCGAGCGTGACCTCGTGATTGAGCCCCGACTCCATGATGCCGTCGACCACCTCGCTGTGGGTACCATCCCCGCCAAACGAAATGATCGTGCGTGCGCCTTCGGCGATCGCCTGCTTTCCCATTCGCAGGCCATCGCCTCGCGACTTCGTGAGCCGGAGGTTCACCGGGCCGAGGACCTCGATGATCCGAGCGCTCAGGGCCGGCCAATTGTCCCCTACGAAGCCGTGCCGGGCCATCGGGTTGGCAATGACGAGGGTCTTGCTCGGGTCCAACATCGCAGAGAGCCTCGTACCGCATTTCCGCTCTTTCGGGTAGAGTTGCGGGATGCTTACGAGAAGACTTGGGGTAGTATTCATGCTGGCGCTTCTGGGTTGCGGCAGCAGCCCACCGTCGAGCGACTGTGAGGGGCTGCCCGCCGAGCAGTGCGGCCAGCCGGATGCGGGGGTTCCGGATGGTGGCGCACCTTTGGAATCCGAGCTCGTGGTCGACACCGACTGGCTCGAAGCGCGACTCGGCGATCCGGACGTTCAGCTGATCGACACGCGCCAATCGGGCTACGACGATTCGCGCATTCCGGGCGCGATTCACCTGCGTCCTGCGGAATTGGCTACGACGATCGAGGGCGTACCGGCGCAATTGATGACGGCGGTGGAGGGACAGCCGGTGCTGCGCGCCGCAGGGTTACGCAATGAGGTGACTGCCGTGGTGTATGGCGAGGCTCCCGAGTACGACCCGTCCCGAATCGTTTGGGCCCTTCGATACTACGGTCACGAGGATGTTCGCTACCTCGACGGTGGCTTCGCAGCCTGGGTGTCGGCGCAAGGGGCGCTCGATACCGACCCGCCGACGGCGGAGTCGACGGAGTACACAATCGTGGGCGTCAACGAAGACCTTCGAGTGACCGGGGACTGGGTCCTCATGCAAATCGGTGACGACCCCTACGACATGCCCGCGGTTCAGCTCGTTGATGCGCGTTCCGAGGTCGAATACGACGGCGGCCGCATCCCAACGGCCCGCAGCGTGAACTGGACGAGAAACCTCGAGAGCGGCTACTTGCGGCCCGAGACCGAGCTCGTGGCGTTCTACGACGGCATGGATCCCGCCAAAACGACCGTGACCTACTGCGCGTCGGGTTTGCGAGGCTCGTTCGCCTGGCTGACCCTGACCGCCCTCGGCTTCGAGGACGTGAGATTATACGACGGTTCGTGGAACGAGTGGGGGAACGGGGACTACCCCGTCGAACGGTAGCCGTGTCCGATCTCTTCCCACGCCTGACCCTGGCCGATTCGCGTCTTGCGTTCCTGGTTGACGGCGACAGCTGGACCTACGCCGAGCTCGCCGGCGCTGCGCTCGAGCACGCCGCCTTGCTCGAACGGACAGGCGTCAGGGCCGGCGACCGCGTGGCCGTCTGGGCGCAGCCCGACCTGTGTACCGCCGCAGCGATGATTGGAAACGCCCTGACCGGTGTGGCGACGGTGCCCTTGAACCCGAAGCTCGGATCCGCCGAGCTCGCCCATATCTTCGACGACGCCCAGCCGAAGCTCGCGTTCTGCTGCGAGCGGCACGAGTTGCCGCATGAAGCGGTTGGGGTCCCTTCGCTTCGGGCCGCCTACCGGCCCCGATCGGAAACCCTACCGGCGATCCCGATCGATGAGACAGCTGCGCTGATTCTCTACACGTCTGGCACGACCGGTCCGCCCAAAGGGGCCGTCATCACGCGCCGCAACGTTGCCGCGAACCTCGACGCGCTTGCCGAAGCCTGGGACTGGACCGAGCGAGACACCGTCGTCCATTCGCTGCCCTTGATCCATGCCCACGGTCTGGTGTTGGGTCTCTTCGGGAGCCTGCATCTGGGTGGTGCGCTTCACTACATTCCGCGGTTTACGCCCGATGGTCTCGCGGCCGCCATCGGCGACCCGAGGCACGAGCAAACGATTCTGTTCGCCGTCCCGACGATGTTTCACCGGCTCGCAGAGGCTGCCGAGGGGGACGCCGACCTCTGTGAGGCCCTGCGACGGCCTCGGCTGCTCGTTTCCGGCTCGGCCGCGCTCTCGCTTCGAGAGCACCGGCGGATTCGGGCGTTGACTGGTCGTGGCGTGCACGAGCGATACGGCTTGACCGAGACACTCATCAACTGCGCCGTGCCAGCGTCCCAACCTCCAATGCCCGGCTACGTTGGGCCGCCGCTTCCCGGCGTGGAGCTGAAGCTCGTCGATGACCAGCGCCGGGAGCTCGAAGCGCGCGATGACCGGACGATCGGTGAAGTTGCCGTGCGGAGCGATGCGGTGTTCAAAGGATATCTCAACCGTGATGACGCGACCGCAGCCGTCGTGGACGATGCCGGTTGGTTCTACACCGGTGACCTCGCGACCCGGACCGAAGCAGGCGCGATTCGTATCTTGGGTCGACGGAGCACGGACTTGATCAAAACCGGCGGCTATCGCGTGGGCGCCGGCGAGATCGAGGCCTGCCTTCTCGAGCACCCGTCCGTCCGTGAAGTCGCCGTCGTGGGGATGCCCGACGATGACCTCGGCCAGCGAATCGCTGCCTTCTTGGTCTTGCAGTCCGGTGAGGCCGAAGACGCTGACGCCCTAGCGGGGTTCGTTGCCGAGCGCCTGAGCCCCCACAAGCGCCCGAGACACATCGAGTTTCTGGCCGAGTTGCCCCGGAATGCGATGGGCAAGGTTCAGAAAAAGCTTCTAGGCGGTTAGCGGCAGCTCATCTCTGCGTATTCCGCAGGCTGCGGCCACGTCGTCCCGGTATGCGAGCCATGCATCCACCGCTTGAGTCATCGTGCGGACCACGCCCACGCGGTCATCAGCCGGCACGTGATCCAACATGACGCGCCACGCGGCCTGCCGGTGTTCGCCTTCGACCGACCGGTGTGCTTTGGTCAGCGCCAGGCATTCGACGGGAAGTCCGTAGTGCTTCACGAGCGGATGCTCTTCGAGCGGAGGCTGCGGACGAGGAGGCGCGGACGCATCGAGCTCGTGCCGTTCATATGCCGTGCCCTCGATGAAGAGCGTTGCGATCGATGCCGCCACGGACCAGCCGCGATTCGTCGTCGCGTCGTCCAAGAAGCCCCTATAGGCGCGCGCGGCCGGGAGCAGCCGAACCTTGGCAAACCGTTCGAGGTCCATCTCGAGCCCCTGCGGGTACATCATGAACAAGTCCGGGTGCGGCCTCCCTGCTGCCAAGCCTCCGGTTTCTTCCTCGTAGAGGTTCTCCGCAAGCTCGCGCCGGACTTCGGCGATCGGACATTGCACGTAGGCGCGGCCCACCATGATCGGAAAGTCCCGCACGTACACGTCCCACTCCTGTTCGAGGTGGATGTGCAGCTTGTGTCTCTGGACCAATCCGTGCGTGAAAGCCGGCCAGGCCCAGTGCATCTTTCGCTCCATCTGCTGAAGGAGCGCCTCTTGGAACTCCGCTAGATCCACAATTTCAAGGTAAAGCTTGGACGGCGCCGTGTCGAAATCGACACGGATATCGCCCAAATCTAGGCGTCGCCCTTGAGATAGGTGTAGCCGCGGAGGCTTTCTTCATAGTGGAGCATGAAGGTTCGAAGCTGGGGCAAGCTCATCCGCCCTTGATTGAGCGCCCGCTCAGCTTGCTTTCGCACGCGTTCGACCATCTCTTCTGGGTCGTACTGTAAGTAGCGCAGGACCTCGTCGATCGAGTCGCCCTTGATCACGTTGGTGACGCTGTAGCCGTAATCTTCGAGCCGTATGTGCACGGCATTCGTATCGCCGAAAAGATTGTGAAGGTCCCCGAGAATCTCTTGATAGGCGCCGCCGAGGAACATGCCGAGCAGGTATTCGTCTCCTCCTTTCACGGCATGAAGGTCGAGCGAGCGTTGAACCTCCTCGACGTCGATGAAGTGGTCGACGATGCCGTCGGAGTCACAGGTCAGGTCTGCAAGCCTCGCCCGGACGGTCGGTTCCTCGGTGAGGCGGTGGATCGGCATGAATGGGAACAGTTGGTCCATGGCCCAGATGTCGGGCGCAGATTGGAACAACGAGAAGTTGCAGTAGTAGATTGCCCCCATCAGGTCCTCGACCGCGTGGAGCTCCTCGGGAACGTATTTCAGCCGGCGCATGCTGCCCAGGATCTTCTTGCAGCAGCTCCAGAACAGATGCTCTGCGCGCGCCAGCTCGCGCA
>JABDJF010000311.1 GCA_013002645.1 Myxococcales bacterium | reverse complement strand
ACGATGTACACCCAGCCGCCCGGGACCAGGTTGTTGCTGATCCAGCGCATCGCATCCGAAAGGTAAGGAATGTTGGTGCCCGCCAAGGTGACGGGGAACATCAACAGGGACGAGGTGAAGATCGGCGGAATGACACCGGCCAAGTTCACGCGGAGCGGAAGATGAGACTGCTGCCCGCCGTACATCTTTCGTCCGATCATGCGTTTGGCGTAAGTGATCGGCAGGCGCCTCTGAGCCCGCTCGAAGAAGACGATGAACGCAGTGGTGCCGAGTGCGATCACGATGAGCAACATGAGGTCGATGGGTTGCAGCTCCCCGAGCTTGAATTGCTCGAGTGTCATGAACAGGGCGTCAGGCAGATTCGCCACGATTCCCGCGAAAATGATGAGCGAAATGCCGTTCCCGAGGCCACGCTCGGTGATCTGTTCGCCGAGCCACATCAGGAACGAAGTGCCGGTCGTGAGCGCGAGCACGGTCATCAAACGGAAGCTCCAGCCCGGGTCGGCGACGATGTCACCCGCGGTCGAGCTCTCGTTCCAGCCTTCCCAAAGCATTGCGAGGCCCATACTCTGAAAAATACTGAGCCCGACCGTCCCGTAGCGCGTGTACTGGTTAATCTTGCGCTGGCCCGCCTCGCCTTCCTTGCGAAGCTCCATGAGCGAGGGCACGACGACCGTCATCAGCGACAGGATGATGCTCGCCGAAACGTAGGGCATGATGTTGAGCGCGAAAATCGAAGCCTGCTCGAGCGCACCACCAGAGAACAGGTTGAACAAGCTCAAGAAGCCGCCCGACTGCCCGGCCACGTACTTTCGCATGGCCGACCGGTCGACGCCGGGTGTCGTAACGAAAATCCCGATGCGATAGACGGCGAGCATTCCCAAGGTGAAGAGAATGCGGCGACGGAGCTCGGGGATTCGAAAGATGTTGGCGACGGTGCTCATGGCTTGCTACGTGCTTTCGGCTAAGAGGCGGGCGCCGCGACGACTAGCTCGACCGTACCGCCCGCTTTCTCGATCTTCTGCGTGGCGGTCGCGCTAGCCGCGTGGACCTTGACGGTGAGAGCCTTTTCTAGCTCGCCATCGCCGAGAACCTTGATGATGTCCACTTTGCGCTTGATGAGGCCAGCTTCCCGCAGAGCCGCCTCGTCAACGGTGGCCCCGGCATCGAAACGCGCCAAGTCCTTCACGTTGACCGTCCCTACCGTCTTGGTGAACGGATTGACGAAGCCGCGCTTTGGAATGCGCCGGTACAGCGGCATCTGCCCGCCTTCGAAGCCAAGCTTGCTGAAGTTGCCGGGATGTCTCGCCTTTTGGCCCTTCTGGCCGTGGCCAGCGGTCTTGCCCAGGCCGGAGCCCGGGCCGCGTCCTTTGCGTCGCTTGCCCCGGACTGCACCCGCAGCGGGGCGAAGCCGGGATAGGATTGGCGTCTTCGTCTGCTCACTCATTGACTTCCTCAACTTCGACGAGGTGGAGCACCTTTTTGACCATGCCGCGGAACGAAGGCGTGTTGTCGACGACGACATTCGTGTTCATTCCACGCAAGCCGAGGCCTCGGAGAACTCGCCGCTGCTTGTCCATCCGCCCGATTTCGCTTTTGACCTGGGTCACTCTGAGTTTCTTCGCGCTCATGACTGCCTCTCTTACGATGCGCTCGCCTCCGCAGGCGCTTCGTCAGGCTCGGCGGCGGGACGTTCCGCTTTTGGCCCATGCTCGTACTGTTGAATGTCTCCCTTGCGACGACCGCGCCGGCTAGCCACCTCGGCCGGCGACTCGAGCTCCTTGAGCGCGGCGACAGTGGCGTTGACCACGTTGTACGGATTCGTCGTGCCGAGGATCTTCGCCAAGACGTCTTTGACGCCCGCAGCCTCGAGTACCGGGCGCATCGCGCCGCCGGCGATGACGCCGGTCCCTTCGGACGCGGGACGCAAGACGATTCGACCTGCGCCCGAGTGCCCAATGATTTTGTGTGGAATGGTTCGACCGGTCAGAGGAACTCTGAACAGGTTCTTCTTGGCAGCCTCGGTGCCCTTGCGAATCGACTCGGGGACCTCTTTGGCCTTGCCCATGCCGACGCCGACGTGGCCATTGCTGTCACCCACGACGACCAATGCGCTAAAGCTGAAACGCCGGCCGCCTTTGACGACCTTGGCCACGCGGTTGATGAAAATCACCCGCTCGGTGAGATCGTCCAGTGTGTTTGGATCGATGATTTGGTCTTTGTATGCCATCTCGTCCTCAGAACCTCAGACCGGCTTCGCGCGCCGATTCGGCCAGAGCGCGAACGCGCCCGTGATATCGATAACCGCCGCGGTCGAACACGACCTGCTCGACACCTTTGTCGATGCATGCCTTCGCAACCGCACTGCCGACCGACTTCGCGACGTCGACTTTGTTTCCATCGCCAGACTCCGCGACGCTGGACGCATGGGCGATCGTGGTGCCCTGCGTGTCGTCGATGACCTGTGCGTAAATGTGCTTGGCGCTGCGGAACACCGCAAGCCGCGGGCGCGCAGAGGTGCCCTGCACCTTCTTGCGAATCCTCAACTTGCGCCGAGTGCGCCCTGTGAGTTTCCTCTGCATGATCAGCCTCCAGCCTTTCCGGCCTTGCCCGCCTTCTCTCGAATGCGCTCACCGGTGTAGCGAA
>JABDJF010000299.1 GCA_013002645.1 Myxococcales bacterium | reverse complement strand
CACCCCCTCATCCGCCTCCGAGGCGGCTTTCTGGTTCTAGGCCCCTCCTTTCGCGTGGCAACCATCGGCGGAACGGCGGAGATTGGGGTCGGCGCTGAGGTCGAGCTGAGCCACAACTCGGTCTTCTCCTTCCTCGTGACGGGCAACCTACTGCGGACCCGGTCCTTCACCACCCCGGGCGACGGCGCCTTGCGGGGCGTCGATGCCCCCGTCGACGCGATGCTCGTTTTGCGGGTGGGATTCAATTTCCTCCTGTAAAACGCCCGGGATCTCAGCAATCGAGACCCGATCCGTTGGAGAATTCGGCCGTGCAGATGTACCCTGTGTCGTTATAGTGTCTGGGTGGGGTCCAAGGATGTCGGCGGGGGCTGAATGAGCGGCGACGCACACCGCGATAGCGACCAACGTCCAAAGCCGGGCGAGACCGACGAGACCTTGCTCCCGGCGCCCGGTAAGGAGAGCTGGGAGGGGGCGTCCGACCCGAGCCCCAGACCCAGCCCGCAGGGCGTTGGTTTCACGATCTATGGCAAGACCCATGTTGGGCTCGTCCGGGACCACAACGAGGACAACTTCATGGTGGGCGACTTGAGCGCGGCCTCGGGCCCGCTGCCCGGCGAGCAAGTGTTCGAGGGTGCGGTTTCGGACCGCGGGCTCGCATTGGCCGTCTGTGACGGCATGGGGGGAGCTGCAGCCGGTGAGATCGCCAGCCAAATGGCCGTCGACACGCTCTTTGAAACGATCCGAGGGGACGACGCGGCGCCCGACCGGGACAGCTTTGCCCGCCGTTTGGTCGATTCCATCGAGGAAGCTGGCGCAAGGATTTTCCGTTCCGCGAAGAGGGATCGAACGCGACGCGGTATGGGCACCACCGCAACGGTGGCGGGCCTGATCGACAAAGTCTTTTTCGTCGGGCAGGTCGGTGACAGCCGGTGCTACATCATGAGAGACGGGCGCCTCACGCTGATCACCAAAGACCAGTCGCTCGTCAATCAGCTGATCGAAGCGGGCCAACTCACTGAAGACGAAGCCGAAGTGTTCGAGCACTCCAACATCATCCTTCAGGCGCTGGGCACGACCGAGCAGGTCGTCGTCGATCTCACATTCGTCGAGCTTCGGCGAGGAGACCGCCTGCTTCTGTGCTCCGACGGCCTGAGCGGTCTCGTCCAGGATGCCGCGATCGAATCTGAGATGGCTCGTGTTCGCCCGTTGCCGCAGCTCGTCGACGGGCTGATCGACCTGGCGAACGCGGCCGGGGGCCACGACAACGTCACGTGCATCGTGGCGGATTTCGATGGCGAGGCATTGGTGCCGCCCGCACCGGGTGAGGTTCCGTTCTATCAGCAGTACCCTCTTCCACGCGGCATGCACGATCGGGCTGCATCCGGTCCAACCCTGCCCGGTATCGTCAAGAGCATGGTGCCGGGCGGGCTGACCAGGCCGCGACCAGCGGTCCGCGAGCGCGTCTCGGACCCGCCCGGGCAGGGCTCGTTCTCGTGGACGACGGCAGCGTCGGTTCTTGGGCTGCTCGGCCTGGCTGCGGTCGTCGCCATCGCGAGCGCAGGACGGCGTACAAACCCGACGACAGACCCCGCGGCACCTCCGCCCCCAGCCTTCGCCAACGCCGAAGTTCCCGTCGAGGTCCAAGTTCGCGCGGCGATCGACGAAGGCCAACTCTACGTCAACGGCAGGAGCTATGGGCCGCTCCGCGTCGACCAGGCCGTGTTGCTGCGATTGCCGCCTGGCGCATATCACTTCGAGGCGCGTGAGCTCGATGGCACGCAAGTTGGCAAAGACATCGTGGTTGAGCCCGGGCAGCCGAGGGAAATCGAGCTCGTTCCGCCCGCCGATTGAGGCCCGATCGTGATCCGACTTTGCCAAACCAAGGGCGCGGATTCGGGACGTGAGCTCGAGTTCGACCAAGATCTGATCCGCATCGGGAGAATGCCCGACAGCGACGTCAACTTCGATCCCGAGGTCGACCTGGATGCATCGGGGCGGCATGCCGAGATCCGCAGCGAGAACGGGCGCTACATTCTGATCGATGCCGGCAGTCGAAACGGCACCTGGCTGAACGGTCAGCGCGTCAAGCATGCAGCTCTACGAACCGACGACGAGATCGAGCTCGGCCGTGGTGGGCCGAAGCTGAAAGTTTGGGCTCTGCAGGGTCGTCCGGGTCGCAAGCGAACGGTCTCGCGCACGAGCAGCGCAACCGTCCCGCGCCGGGACCCGCGTTTCGATGCGCTCACGGTGCCGGGCATCGCCGGGGCCCGGCCCCAGGAAAAGGGGTCCAGTCCGGACTCATTGGCCGAGGATTCTAGGTTTCCGTATCCCGATCGGGATTCAGTGCGGAACCGTCGGCGACGCCCGCGGTCCGCGGTCCTCTGGGGTGCGGCCGGCGTCGTTCTCGTGGCCGCGATTGCCATCGTCGTCACTGCCTCGTTGCAGTAGCTTTGTTGACCGGGGCGGCATCGGTCCGTGAAAACCGAGGCACCCATGCTTCACGCTCGATTTGCTGCCTGGCTTCGTTCTGCGTCCGACGCACCTGAATCTTCCGACGGGCGGCAGGCCTATCACTCCGATATTCGAGAGCTCAGCGCCGATCCATGGTCGACCCATTTGCCCACCGCGCGGGGACGCGACGTGCAGAGCGCCATGTGGCTTTCGGGCGTTAGCTCTCGTGATTTCGCCGAGGTCGTGGGCATCGGCCTATCGCCTCATCTCGTCGCGCCAGCCGACCATATCGTCGCGCGGTGCCGTCAACACTCCGAGATTTGCGCACGTCGGGCCCGCGAGCTGAGCGCGGCGCTGCCACCGCCCAATTCGTACGGCCGCCCGCCGCTGCCATGCCACCGGACGGCTGCACGAGAGGCCAAAGAGCTGGTTCGCGCGTCACTAGCTTGGGAGGCGATGGCTGGGGCGCTGCTCAACAATCGTTGGACTGAGTGACCAGGTCCTCGACCATCCGATCCAGAACCGCGACGGCCTGCCGCTTTGCCTCAGACAGGTCCTGGCGCAGGCGCGCCGGCGCGGCGGCGTAGTAGTAGTACTTGAGCTTCGGCTCGGTTCCGCTCGGTCGCATCATGGCTCGGTGGCCGCCTCGCAGCTCGAAAACCAAGAGGTTACTGGGGGCTCGCGCCACGAGCGGACTCACAGCGA
>JABDJF010000245.1 GCA_013002645.1 Myxococcales bacterium | reverse complement strand
CACCCCGCCTGTCGGCTTGAACCTCTTCGTCGCAAGCGCGCTCTATGAGAAGGGGCTCGGGCATGTGATACGCAGCGTTGCACCATTCGTAGGCCTGATGCTGCTCGGCCTTGGCGTCATCACCTGGTACCCGCAGCTTTCGGTCGGCCTGGGTAACGCGATCATGGGTGGCGATCCCAACGCCTTGGTCGACGAAGACGGCGACGGCATCGATGACCGCGGCGATGCTGCCGGCGGCATGCCGACCATGGAAGAAATGATGCGAGAAGCCATGGAAACCGAAGGCCTCGAAGGGGATGAAGACTTCGACGACGACGACGACGACTTCGAAGGCGAAGAGCTCGAAGACGAAGAGCTCGAAGAAATCCTCGACGCCCAAGAAGAGCAGTAGCTCGACACGGTAGACCGAGCGCAGCTGCGCCGGACAGGCAGCCGTGATAGGCTCGTCGGCCCGATGGCGTACACCGTTCTCGCAAGGAAATATCGGCCGCAGAGCTTCGACGACCTCGTCGGTCAAGAGCACGTTGCGCGCACGCTCGCCATTGCCATCGACGCCAATCGTGTCGCGCACGCGTTCCTTTTCACCGGGGTTCGCGGCGTGGGCAAGACGACCACGGCACGGTTGCTCGCCAAGGCGCTGAACTGCGAAAAAGGGCCGACTCCAACCCCATGCAATGAATGTGCGCCCTGCCTCGACATCACTGCGGGGGTCGACGTGGACGTCCAGGAGATCGACGGAGCCTCGAACAACAGCGTCGAGGATGTCCGGAGGCTGCAAGAGTCCCTGCCCTATCGACCACAGCGAGACCGCTACAAGATCGTGATCGTCGACGAAGTGCACATGCTATCGGCAGGCGCGTTCAATGCCTTTCTAAAGACTCTCGAGGAGCCTCCCGATCACGTCAAATTCATCTTCGCAACCACCGAGAGCCACAAGGTGCCCGTCACCATCCGTTCTCGATGTCAGCAGTATGACTTCAGGCTCATTCCTCACCGGCTCATCGCGGATCGAGTCCGCGATATCCTCGGCGCTGAATCGCTGTCGGCCGACGAAGAGGCGATCTCGGTCGTCGCGCGGGAGGCTGCTGGCTCGATGCGTGATGCACTCACGCTGCTCGACCAACTCGTCGCGATCTCGGACGATAAAATCACCGCGGACACCGTGGCGGCGAGCTTGGGAATCGCAGCGAGGGAGGCACTCTACGACGTGGCAGGCGCTGTGCTCCAAGGTGACGGCGCCCAGGTGGTTCAGGCCGTCGACGCGCTCGCCGACAAGAGCGTCGACATGCAGCACTTCGCCCGTCAGCTGCTGCAACTGATGCGCGACTTGGTCGTACTCAAGCTCGATGCGGGAGACCCAGCCGATTGGGTCCCCGAAGAGCGAGAGGCTGCCCAAACACTCGTCGATGGCATCGACATCCTCGAGCTGCAGCGCGGGTTTCGAGCGACGTCGAAGGTCATGGACGAGATGGCCCATAGTCCCAACCCCAAGCTCATGCTCGAGATGGGCTTGGTTCGCGTCGCGACACGGCCTCCTTTGCAGTCGGTCTCCGAGCTGCTCGCCCGTCTCGACGCGCTGCAGGGGAACCCTGGGGCCAGCGGTGGTCCGGCGACCGGTTCGCGACCGCGAAAGCCAAACCCCAAGCCCGCTCCACCTTCGACGAAAGCCAAGGCCGAGTCCAAGCCCAAGCCCGCACCTGCCGCAACGCCTGACGCCGCGCCTGCGCCCGACCCGGACCCGCCGTCCGAAACGCGGCGGCGAACACCGAGCGAGCCGATCATGCCGGCGACCAAGCACGCCGGGGGTTTTCAAACCAGCACCGGCGAGGTTTTGACCCCGATCCGCAGAGCAGCGCTCCAAGAATGGGAAGAGCTCGTCGGGACCCTCGAACAGCAGCAACCGGCGCTGGCCGCGGTGTTGGAGCATGGGATCCCCAAGGCTGTGGGCCCTGACCGAATCGTCCTCTCGTTCAAAGACGGCTCGTTTTACGGGCGCCAAGCGGAATCGCCCGAATCGATTGCCGCCATTGCGAAGGTCGCCGAACATCAGCTCGGCTCGCGCCCAAAGATTGAGATCCGCTTCGACGCCCAGAGCGAGGCGACGACGAAGACCGTGGCGGCGGTCGCTGCCCAGCGCAAAGAGGCAGAGGCCGAGGCCAAGCGCAAACAGGCGCTCAACCACCCGCGCGTGCGCGATGCCATCGACGTATTTCCCGAATCAGCAGGGAAGCTGAAAGTGCACATCGAAGCTGACTGAGAGGATCGAATGAATTTTCGTGGCGTAATGGGAGAGCTCATGCGGCAGGCTGGCCGCGTTCAGCGCAAAGTAGAGA
>JABDJF010000223.1 GCA_013002645.1 Myxococcales bacterium | reverse complement strand
GCCGTGCTTGTCGCTCATGACCTTCATGATCGCCGCCGTCAGCGTCGTCTTGCCGTGGTCGATGTGACCGATCGTGCCTACGTTCATGTGTGGTTTGTCTCGGACAAACTTTTCTTTAGCCATCGTTCGTTCCCTACTTCGTCGTTCTTTTGAGTGGGGTCGCTTGAACCCACGAAACCTGCGGAGCCCAGGATGAGACTTGAACTCACGACCTCCCCCTTACCAAGGGGGTGCTCTACCACTGAGCTACCTGGGCATAGTCTGAATTGTTTGAGCGGGCGACCGGGCTCGAACCGGCGACATTCAGTTTGGAAAACTGAGGCTCTACCAACTGAGCTACACCCGCGTGATCTCCTCGTTCATCTCCTGGTGGAGGGTGGTGGGTTCGAACCACCGTAGGCATAAGCCGGCAGATTTACAGTCTGCTCCCTTTGACCGCTCGGGCAACCCTCCATGGTCATTCGTGTTTTCGCGTAGAGCTGGCGATGAGACTTGAACTCATAACCGCCGGTTTACAAAACCGGTGCTCTACCAATTGAGCTACGCCAGCATGACGGCGGCGGCTTTACTACGTGCCGGCCCCCGCGAAGTCAAGGTAATCGGCGGACCTTGATTGACTACATTGCCATACATATGATTACACTCAGGCCCGGGGATCAGACGGCGAGGGTTTCGATTCGGTTCCGACCTTTGGCCTTCGCTTCGTACATCGCGGTATCGGAAGCCTTGAGGAGCGCATCGAGCGCGTCGCCATGCTCCGGGAACGCCGCGACCCCGACGCTTGCGGTCACCGAAAGATAGGGCGCATTCTGGATCGTCATCGTCTCAACCGCGGCCCGGCAGCGCTCGGCAGCGCCCATCGCTTGCTCGAGGTCCGCCCCTGGCAGGAGAACGACGAACTCTTCCCCTCCGAAACGTCCCACGATGTCTCCCGCTCGCAAGGCGGATTGCATCGCGCGCGTCGTCTGTTGGAGCACCAGATCACCCCGAGCATGCCCGTGCGCATCGTTGATGCGTTTGAAGTGGTCCAAGTCGAGCATCAAAACCGCCAACCGGGATCCGTCCCGCCCCGCCTTGAGGATGGCGCGTTCCATGACGCTCATCGCAAAGCCGCGCGTGTAGGCGCCAGTCAAGGAATCGAACTGCGCAGCTTCCGAAAGCGATCGCTCGTCCTGACGCCATACGCTGATCAGGTGATCCATGATGACCGCAAGCGGGATGTAAATTAGCGCTGCGGCGACGGCGCGGTCTACGGCGACCGTGGCGATATCCGGTTGCTCGAACGACACCTCGAACAGCGACAGGAACGGAAGCACCCCAGCTTTGCTCGCTAGGTGCATCAACGACATCGACAGCAGCCAGCCCCCAACGGCGATCCAAAGCCAGCGGCGCTCGAGAAGCACCATGCCCAGAAGTAGCGCGGCCACCGTGATCAAGCCGCTGACCGCCGTATAGGGGCCGAGTGCGTAGCAGACGGCTGTCCCCGTCACGATGTGCGCGGTGATGGTGACGACGAGAAGCCACGAGTTCTTGATGCCGCGACGCACGTAGAATCGCCGTGTCCAGACGTAGAGCCCGAGCCAGAAGAGCAACGCGACAGCGGCGAGGATCGTCGTCGTACGCAGCGCCGTTTCGTCGTCGGGGCGTCGGAGCAGAAAGGGCCAGCCATCGAGCGCGGCAAGAGAGAAGACGACGATGAGCAGCAGCAGGGCCGTGAGAAACTGGACGTAGATCGCGCGGTCGCAGGCGTTCCAGCCAAAGGGCGAACCCGTCGGCAGCAGGGGACCGCCGAACGGGTTCAGCGAAGCGCGCGCACGGGCCCGGGTCTTTGGCGCTTTGGAGCTCGATGGAAGCCGTGGTGGCTCGCTATGTAGGCTGACTGCCATGTCCCCGCTTTCAGGATAGCAACCCACGGCCGAAGTGGTTCACTAAGCCGCGTCGTGGATGCCGACCGGTCGGGTCGCTAGGACGAGCTCTCGGACGCGAACCCAGCGACGAAGGGAATGCCAGTGGGCGTTTGCCATGGCCAAAAAACGAATGGCCGTGTCGTTGAAGAGGTAGCCATGCGTGTCGCGAACGACTTCCGCTCCGATCCACAGGGGCTCCGGCTCCCCCGGCAGCGTGAGCCGAATCTGCAGTCGATCGCTGCTCCGGTTGCCGAGAATCGCAAGGGAATCGAGCAGTAACCCTTGCTCGCTGAGGCTGGTCACGAACGCGGGCAACACCTCCTCATCGGCGACCAGCTCCGCGTAGAGCGCCACCGGAAGAAGAGTTTCACGGTGTGCGCCTTTCACCATCGCCTTGGACGCTAAGCGGCGCGGCCAGCGCGGGCAAAAAACCTGCCGGCCCTCGGTGCCCAAAACGCCATGATTTCAAGGCACTGTGCGAGGCCTCAGCGACGGTAAGAGACCTGGTTTGACGGGGGCCACGAGCCTGTGGTACCCAAAAATGAATGGCGATTCATTCGACGGCCAAGAAGCAAAAAGGCTCCGCCCCGGAGAAACGGGACCGGATTCTCAAAGCCGCGATACAGGTTTTCGCCAAGAACGGCTTCTACGCGACTCGGGTCAGCGAGATCGCAAAGGCCGCCGGCGTCGCGGACGGGACGATCTACCTCTACTTCAAGAACAAGGACGACGTCCTCATCACCATCTTCGAGGAAGGGATCGAGCAGTTGCTGACGATCCTGCGTGAAGTGGCGGAATCCGGGGACACGTTCGAGAACCGGATCAGCCGAATCATCGAGCTACAGCTCGGCTTGCTGGAGGAACAGCGCGACCTGGCCGAGGTGATCACGGTCAACCTGCGGCAATCGTCTCGCCTGCTGAAGCAGTACGCGACACCGCTCTTCATGCAGTACATCGATGTGATCGCAGGGGTCGTCCGCGACGGTCAGAACGAAGGCGCGTTTCGCAAAGACCTCAATCCACGGATCGTCGCGCGCAGCTTGTTCGGCGCCTTGGATGCGATTCTACTCACATGGGCGCTGGGGGAAGGTGACCCCGCTGCCCTGCGCAAAGCCGCTGCCCATTGCGCTAGCCTATTTCTCGAGGGCCTTCGTCAGCGTTAGCTGAGTATATCGGGAGGCGAGCCCAAAGCGATGACTTCCTCACGGCGAGACCAGACCTGGCGCGAAGCCTACGACTCCAACGGATATGTCGTTGTCGAAGGCTTGCTGAACGAAGACGAGCTCGAGGAGGTCCGCGATGCGCTCGCCCCGCTTCTTGCCCAAGGCCCATCGGGACGCAACGACTTCGAAGGTACCGGGACTCAGCGGGTCTACACTTTGGTGGCGCGCGGGAAAGTATTCGAGGCGCTCGTGGAGCATCCCTCGGTGCTCTCCATGATCGACGAGCTGCTACTACCCAACTATCTGCTCACCGCTAGTCAGGCGATCGCGATTGCACCGGGGGAAAGCCCTCAACCCGCGCATAGCGACGACGCGTTCTATACCATTCCGAGGCCACGTCCGGCGGTCAGCATCTCGACCATGTGGGCGATCGACGACTTCACCGAAGCGAACGGCGCAACGGAAGTCATCGCCGGGAGTCATGGCTGGACCGAAGAGCAACTAGGCAACCTCTACGGCCGCGATGGTTCCGATGGACTAGCACCACACCGTCAGGCTGGGCTTCGCCCGTTGATCATGCCGGCAGGCTCATGTGCGGTGTTTGCCGGAACACTCGTCCACCGCGGCGGAGCGAATCGATCGAGCTCCGTGCGCCGAGCGATCAGCAATCAGTACTGCGAGCCCTGGGCACGCACGCAGGAGAACTTCTTTCTTGCGGTCCCTGGCGAAAAGGTTGTGCACATGTCGCCACGCGTACAGGCGATGCTGGGATACTCGATTCATCCGCCCTTCATGGGACAAGTCACCGCGCGCCACCCGCTCAAGACGCTGACTGCGGATTTTGAGAACCCGCTCGAAGGTTGAGCTCTCAGTTGTCGGGTCGGACGCGAACGCCCTGCACCGCCGCCGAACAGCCGTTGTCGTAGAGGACGCCGTCGCATCCGGTTACGGTAGGCCCCTCGGGCGGACAGGTCGTGGGACGCTCCTCGCAGCCGCCCGGCCCGTCGCAGGTGATGGCATTGCAGAACTCGCTTGCTTGGCAATCTTCGTTTGTGCCGCAATCACAGGTCCCCAGCGCAGAGACGCGAGCGCCGGACTGGAACGCCGTGCATTGGTTCGGATACGTCATGCCATCGCAGCCGCAAACCTGTTGCGTATCGGCCGGATCGCAGGTCTCCGGTTCAGGCACACAGGTTCCGAGATTGCCGCAGCTGTCGTCGAGGGCGCAGAACTGGCCGTCGACGCACTCGCCGTTGTCTTCGCATGTACAGGCCTGGCTGGTGGCGAGGCGAATGCCTGCCCTCGTCGCGAAACATTCGGTTTGATAAGTCCGGCCGTCGCACCCACAAACGGGATTGTCGACGTCCTCGCAGGTCGTCGGCCGCTCGATGCAGGCGCCGGCCCCGCCTTCGCAGAGCCCGGTGGCGCAGAGCTCGGTCGACGCGCAGTCCGCATTGGACTGACACGCCTGATCGATGCGGCCCGCACCGGTGTCGCAGGCAAGCAAAAAGGCTAGCAGGCTGAGACCGCAAAGATTGGACCGGCGCGAAGGCATTGGGCCGGCACGCTAGCCCAAGAGACCTGAGGCCGACAGGATCCCGATGAAAATGTTGCCGGGTCGTAACGTTGCACACGGCTGCGGAGCTAACCGACCACGGCGTCGATCATCTCCCGGCTGCTCTCCCAGAGCCGCCTCGCAGCTTCTTCATCCATGGAGGCACGGCTGGGTCTGGCCTCGCGCATTCTGTCGAAGTAGCGTCCTGTGACGCCCTCGAGCTCAGGCGCCGTCGCCACGTAGATCGAGGTCTTGGCACCCTCGGCTTCCGACATGATGATCATCCTGGCAAGCGGCGAGCGGTGCAGCGCGTTGAGGAACATGTTGTTCCGCGTAATGCGGCTGCGGACGTTGCCGGGATGGAGCGCGTTCGATGTGATCCCCAGGTCCTTCCATCGGCGAGCGAGCTCGTTCGAGAAAAGGATGTTCGCTAGCTTCGAGTGCCCGTAGACCCAGAATCCCCGCCAGCGCTTCTCGAACATCAGATCGTCCCAGTGGAGTGACTTCGGACGAACGTGCATCGAGGACGAAACGTTCACCACACGTGCTCGCCCGCTAGCGCGAAGGGTATCCCGAAGCTCGTTCGTGAGGAGGAAATGGGCAAGGTGGTTGACGGCGAAGGTATCCTCGTATCCGTCCTCGCTCAGCCTGCGCTCGCTATGCCAAACGCCAGCGTTGTTGACGAGGACGTCGAGCGCGCCAAAACGGTTTCTGACGTCCCAGGCCAATCGCTTCACTTGCGCCAACGAAGAGAAATCTGCCTGAAAGGTCTCGATGCGACCGATTGCATCGGGACTCAGCGCTCCCTCGGCCTCTGCAAGGCGCTTCGCGCTGCGGCCCACGATTCCCACGACTTCGAAGCGCGAGCTCAGGCCGCGCGCCGTTTCGAGGCCGATGCCACTGCTCCCTCCGGTCACCAAGGCGTAGCGAGTGGCTCTGGTCTCCTCGCGCACGATGCGCTTCTAGCACAGCTGAGCACGGTGAAAGGCGCGAACGGCGGGGCGTCGCGCCGTGCTCCTTGACAGGTCTCCAAAACGCTCCTAGATCGCCTGCGATTTTCTGCATTTAACAGCCTTTCACGGCTCAATGATCTGAGGAGGAAGTGTGAAGATCCTCGTATCCATCAAGCGCGTTGCGGATCCTGACAACGCGAGCAAGCTCAAGGTGAGCAGCGACGGCACCGCCGTCACATCGGAAGGCCTCGAATGGAAGATGAATCCATTCGATGACTGGAGCCTCGAAGCGGCGCTGCGATTGACCGAAAACGCGTCCGAAAAAAACGCGCGCGTCGGTGAGGTCCTGCTGGTTTCGATCGGCCCGAACGACGAGCACACCCAGCGGATCATCCGTGAGGGTCTCGCCAAGGGCGCCGAGCGCGGCATCCTGGTCGAGGCGGACGAGGGAAATCTCGACGCCGGCGTCGTGTCCGCGATCCTCAAGGCCATCGTGGACAAGGAGAGCCCGGATCTGGTCGTGATGGGCAAGCAGGCGGCCGACGGTGATTCGAACGTCGCGGGGACAAAGCTGGCGGAGGAGCTCGGCTGGCCGGTCATCAACTCTGCAATGAATATCCTGACCCGCGACGACGGCAAGACGCTCGAGGTCAAGCGCGAGCTCGATACAGGCGTCGCCACGGTAAAAGTCACCGGCCCGGCGGTGATCACCACTTCCGACCGTATCCTGCAGCCGGATTCGGTTCAGAACGGCGTGACTCCCGATGATCATCAGTACGCGAAGCTAGAGGTCGGCGGCCGCTACGCTTCGCTGAAGGGGATCATGCAGGCCAAGAAAAAGCCGATCGACCAAATGGCGCTCGGTGACCTCGGCGTCGACACCGCGAAGTCGCTCAACTACACGAAGTTCGCGTTGCCACCGGCGCGTTCGGGTGAGACCACGTTTGTCGAGGACGTCGCGGACCTCGTCGACAAGCTCCACAACACCTCCAAGGTCATCTAACCCTCGAGAAACGGAAAGGAAGCATCAGACATGGCTAATGTTCTCGTTGTTGCGGAGTTGCTTGAGGGCAAGGCACGCAAAACCACTCTTTGTGCGGTCACCGCCGCAAAACAGATTGCCGAAGGGACAGGCGGTTCGTTCGACATCCTCTCGATCGGCGAAGGCGCCGGCGCGGCAGCAGAGGAGCTGGCCGGCTACGGCGCAGGCAAGGTGCTCAAGGCGGAGATCGCCGGCGGCTATACCTGCGAGAAGTACGCGGCGACCGTCGCCGAAGCGGGCAAGGGCTACGATGTTCTGGTCGCTTGCGCGAGCGCATACGGCAAAGACCTGCTCCCGCGCGTGGCGGCTAAGCTCGGAGCGGGCGTTGCCTCCGACATCTCGCAAGTCCACACCGACGGCGGCAAGCTGTCGTACACGCGCCCGATGTACGCGGGTAACATGTTTGGCACCGTCGAGATTCTCAGTGACAAACAGGTCGTGACCGTTCGCCAGTCGGAGTTCGAGCCGGCCGCCTCGTCGGGCGGCGCGAGCCCCTCGGAAGACGTTGCCGTGCAGACCGACGCGGCCGCCGACAAGGTCGAGTTCCTCGGGGTAGAGGTCGTGAAAAGCGAACGACCCGATCTCGGCGATGCCGACGTCGTCGTTTCCGGAGGCCGTGCCCTCAAGAGCGCGGACAACTTCACCAACGTCATCGAGCCTCTCGTAGATGCGCTCGGCGCGGCCATGGGCGCGTCCCGTGCCGCATGCGACGCAGGCTACGTCGCCCCGGAGCTTCAGGTCGGCCAGACAGGCAAGGTCGTCGCGCCGAAGCTCTACATCGCGATCGGTATCTCGGGGGCCATCCAGCACTTGGCCGGGATGAAAGGCAGCAAGACCATCGTCGCGATCAACAAAGACAAGGAAGCGCCGATCGCTCAGGTCGCGGACTACTTCCTAGTCGCCGATCTTTTCGACACGGTCCCTGCGCTCACCGAGGCCGTCAAAAAGCTCTGAGCCTGTAGGCGATAGCGCAGCACAGCAAGAGCCCGGGTCGCCGTGCGTCCCGGGTTTTCGCGTCTCCGCTGACGTTTTTGTGGCCCGCGGCTTTGCCGATCCGGCACAATTCCTACATGGCCTGGTCTGTCGCTGCTCTGGTGATGCTTGCCGTCGCGCTGGTTGCGCCAAAAGGGCTTCGGCGGGCTGGGCGACGTCCGTCCGGGGAACCGCCCCGCGACCGGCGTCCTGAACCGCGCGGAGAACGCCCCCTGACCCGTGCCTCGAGCTCCGCTGGTGATCTCGAGCCCACGACGACGAAGAGCTGCCCCGTGTGTCTCTCGGAGTACCCGACCCGGAATCGCTACTGTGTCCGGGACGGGGTCGAGCTGATGGACCAGCACTCTTCGGGGCCGCTAGCCCAGGGGATGATCTGCCCCAGCTGCCGTCGAGGATATCCTTTCGATTCGAGCTATTGCCCTGAAGATGCGGAGGAATTGGTGCCCTACGGGCTCTACGGCGCCGCCAGCTCGACCCGGCCTCCGGTGGGGCTCAACTCCCACAAGATCTGCCCTGAATGTGGGATTCGCCGCGCGTCAGCCCACGTGTTCTGCGGGCAGGACGGCACCGAGCTCGTGACGGTGAACTGAAAAAAAGGCCAAGGATTCCGGGGGGCCCGGGTCCAATGACGCGGGAACAACCTTGGTGGACTTCTTGCTTGGCATAGGAAAGGACCGCTATGATCGCGGTGCTAAAGGGGAATCTCCGATCCGGAGCCGCTCGATATGTCGAGCGGGCTTGGGGGGAGACGAGACGGGGGCAATAGATGAAGATCGTTTGCGATAGCTGCGGGGCCAAATACTCCATCGCCGACGAAAAAGTCGCTGGCAAAATCTTCAAGATCCGATGCAAGAAGTGTTCATCGGTTCTCGAAGTTCGCGGCGATCAACCCAACGCGCAAGCGACCACCGAACAAACCGCGACATCGGATCACGGAGGCGAAGCGACTTGGTACATCGTTGTCGACGGTGAGCAGAAGGGGCCCTTGCCTCCCATCGAGCTCAGTCAGCTGTTCGCGAAGGGCAGCGTCAGCCTAGAATCCTACGTTTGGAACGAAGGCTTTGACGACTGGAGGGTCGCAAGCGAGGTGCCCGAGGTCGCGCAGCTCTTTGGCGGCGCCGCATCGCAGGCCAGACCGCAAGCTGCCACCGACGACACGATGGCGTTCGGCGCGGGTGGAGATCTCTTCGGCAGCAACGATGGCCGCGAGCCGACGAGCGAGATCGACACGAACAGCAGCATGTTTGCGGGCTTCGACGAGAGTCCAACATCGACGCCCGCTGGAGCCGAGCAATCGCCAGCGACAACAGCGGCCCACGATGCGGACGCTTCACTCGGAGGCGGAGCGATGGGCGGCTCCGCACCTCAGCGCATGACCGGTCAGCGCAACGAAAACTCCGTTCTGTTCTCGTTGAGCAATCTGCAGCAGCTCGCGTCGCGTGGCGGCTCGCCGACTGAATCCACCTCCATGGGGAGCCAGCCTCCGAGCGCGTCACTTGGCGCACAAAGCGCTCCTCCGCCCTCCGGCGAAGGGTCTGGGCTCATCGACATTCGTGCGCTTGCGAAGTCCACGACGCCGGGGACCCGGGCAGCGCCCTCTCAGGCTGTAGACGATCTTCTGGCGATTGGAACCGGCGGCAGTGCCGCGCTTGGCGCGCCGCTGCTCGGACCGGCACCGGATGAAACACCCTACGGAAACCGCTGGCTCTGGATCGCCGGAATCGCGATCGCGGTCATCGCAATCGTCGGTGCGGGCGTCGGGGTCGGGATGGCGCTTGGAGGCTCCGAGGACGACGCACTCGAGATCACGGCGGAAAGCGAAGTCGAGCCGGCGGTCGCTCGTCCGGGCTCCGATGCGGTGGCAGCGTCTGCGCAGGCGCCGAACGAGCCGCCGAATGAAGCGCTCGCTGCCGCAGCCGCCGCAGAGCCGGTCCAAGCTGCAACGATCGAGGACAACGCCCCAGAGGCCGCACCCAAGCTGGAGGAGCCGCCCGCCAAGACGCGCAGCGCGGGCGCCACTCAGCGACGCCCGCGAACGCCCAAGCGGACGACGAGCGCGGCGCCCGCTCCTGCTCCGGCGCCTAAAAAGCGCAGCGGCAACCTCGACGCACTCATGGACGAGGTCGTGGGCGGTTCATCCTCGACGAAAAAGCCGAAGCAACGCAGCGCGCCCTCCGGCCGGGACAGCTCCAGCCTCCCCGACGCGCCGTCTCGAAACGATGTCAAGACGGCGCTTCAGGGCGTGAGTGGCGGTGTGAAGGCCTGTCGGAAAGACAGCGGTGGCACGGCCACGGTCAACGTCACGTTCAGTGGAAAGAGCGGCCGCGCGACCGGGGCCAAGGTCGCGTCGGGCCCGTTCAAGGGCACCCCAGTCGGCTCCTGCATCGAGTCTGCGGTGAAGCGAGCACGCGTCCCGCGGTTCAAGCAGTCGTCGTTCAAGGTCACTTTCCCCTACCGCCTCTAGTCACGCCTCTAGTAACGCCTCTGGTAACGCCTCTGGGGCCGCGACCTACCGCATCCCCTCGAGAAATCGCACCCCCGTCGCGACCCCAAAGCCAGTTCCCCCTTTGGGTAGACGTCCATGTGGCCGGTCCACGAAGGCGGGGCCGGCAATGTCCAGGTGCATCCAAGTGGTGTCGCCGACAAACTCCTTGAGGAAGAGCGCAGCGGTGATCGAACCGCCAAAGCGGCCGCCCACGTGTTTCAGGTCTGCGATCGGGCTCTTGAGCGTCGAGCGAAGATCGGAATCGAGCGGCAAGCGCCAGAACGATTCGCCCTCTCCCGCCGCCGAGTCGAGGTACTTCGACGCTAGCTTGTCGTCGTCGGTGTAGAGCGCCGCGCGCCAGGGGCCGAGGGCGACCAGGCACGCGCCGGTCAGGGTGGCGTGGTCGATCATGAAATCGGGTTTGAGCTTGCGCACCGCCCAGGTGAGCACATCGGCAAGCACCAGGCGCCCCTCGGCATCCGTGTTGATGACTTCCACCGTCTTGCCCTCGAGCGACTTGTAGACATCGCCGGGTCGGTAGGCCTTGGCCCCCGTCATGTTTTCGGTGGACCCGATGACGGCATGTACTTCGACCGGGAGCTTGAGTCGCGCTGCGGCAAAGACGATGCCCAAGGTTGTCGCAGCACCGGCCATGTCGCACTTCATGTCGACCATGGCGCCTGCCGGCTTGATGCAGAGGCCGCCGGCATCGAAGGTGAGCCCCTTTCCAACGAAAACGACCTTCTTCTTTGGGCGTGCCGGCTTGTACACGACGTGAATGACCCGGGGTTCGATCGCGCTGCCTTTGTTGACCGCCAGCAGCAGGTTCATTCCCTCTTTCTCGATTCGCGCCTTGTTCCAGACGCGGCAGGACAAGCCCAGCTTTCGTGACTCGCTCGAGGCGGCGCGCGCGAGCGTCACTGGATTGAGATCATTGGGGGGCCGGTTGACCAGGTCGCGGGCGAAATTGACGCTCTCCGCGACGGCTTTTCCGGCGCGAATGGCCGCGGTCAGGCCGCGCCCCGCCTTTGGGGCACCGACGATGACGGCGGACCTGAGCGTCGCCGCGGCCTCCTTGTCGCTCTTGTATTCGGTGTAGCGGTAGGCCCCGGCGACGAGCCCGTGCGCGGCCGCCCGAACACTCTCGACGTCGACGACTGGAAGCTCGACCGCCCCGGTCTTTTGCGCGCGGGCCTTCGAAGCAAGCGAATGCCCGAGGCTCCACGCGACCTTTCCGGCGTCTTTTTCGTCGCCAACGCCGACTAGCAAGAGCCAGCGCGACTTCGCCTTGCCGGCGGCTGCGACCTTGAGGGTTTGCGCGACCTCCCCAGTGAAGCGTTCATCCAAAGCCAAGGGCTTGATGCTGCCCTTGCCCGTCACCGCCTCGATACGCGTCAAAGCACGGTTGAGGTTGGTTTTCCCCGATGGAACCGCGAGCGCGACGATGTCTGCGGTCGATTTGTCCCAAGCACCCTCAGAAAGTGAAATCTTCATCTGGCTCCTTCTGTCCCCTGGTCGGCCGGATACTGACAGGAACTTCTGCGGCCAACAAACCAAACCGCGACGCCGACGCGCCGTCGGCCGCCGGCGCCATGCCGCCGATTCGCCAAATGACGACGCCTAGCTACTCGGAATGACTCGAGCGACCTCTGGCACCGCTCGTGCATCGAAACCGACTCTCATTTCAAGCAGGAGGAACGATGCTCGAAGAAAACAAAGTGAAGATTGCCTACACGGTGGTGGAGCGAAACAAAGACGGTCGAAAATTCTGGGTGCGCGTAGGCGCAGCGTTCGTCAATCGTGACGGAAGCCTAAACGTCCGACTCGACGCGATGCCGGTCAACGGGGAGCTTCAAATCCGAGACTACCAGCCTAGGGAAGCCCGCGAGGGCACCTCACGTGACCAGGCAGCCTGATGAAACGGCTGTTCGTTCATCTGCTGCTCGCGATGAGCGCGCTTCAGGCCCTGCCAGCAGGAGCGGTTGACGGCCGGGTCGGCCTCCTTGATCAGGGGCCGCCAAGCGTCACGCAAGACCCACGCATCAATATCAACCAGGCCCCGCCCGAGGAGCTCGTGAAGCTCCCGGGCATCGGCCCGAGCCGCGCCGAGGCGATCGTCGCCGAGCGCGAAAAGCGGCGTTTTCGGCGCATCGAGGACATCATTCGGGTCCCGGGGATCGGCCGAAAGACCTTCGGTCGAATCCGACATTCGATTCGCGTGCGCTAGCCGCTACCGCCCGCCCCTCGAACCGCTTAGGTTCAGGCTCATGGCCCCGACGTTCGAAGTCCGCGAGACAGATGACTCCGACCGTGAGGTGCTGATGAGCTTTCACCGGAGCCTCTATCGCGCGCACCGCGACGAGGTCGTCGCTGAGCAAGACCGCGGGCTCATCGAATACCGGGATTACGAGCGCGTTCTCCTCGACGACCTGCAGGCGCTCCTGAACGACCCGAGCAGCCATGTCCTGCTGGCCGAATCCCAGGGCGTCGCCGTCGGATACATCACCGGTCGAGTCACGGTGGAGCCAAGGCGGGTGTTGCCGCGCCGCGGTGTGGTCGAGGATTGGTACGTCGTGCCGGCTTCGAGGGGCTCCGGAGTGGGCGCGTCCTTGTTGCGCGAGCTCGAGGGGCGTTTCGCGGCGGCTGGCTGTGAGGTGATGGAGTCTGCGACTTGGGCGGCTAACCAAGCGGCTAGGCGCGCCCATGATGCGCTGGGTTTCCGAGAAATCCGCATCATGTACCGAAAGCGGATCTGACTCCGCAGGAGGTTGCCAGAGCGATCAGTGGACAGCAGGCCGAAGCGGCAGGCCGTCGACGATTGCGGCCTCCGCGTCGAGCAATTGGTCCAGCCGGGCCTGAACGCGCTGCGACGGAAAGTACTCGCGCGCCAGTCGCACGAACAACCCGTGATGCCGGGCCTCCGAACGCGTGATGTCCGCGTAGAAGTCCTTGAGCGGCCCTGGTTCGAGCGCGCCGGCGACCATGCCAAAGCGCTCGCAGCCTCGCGCTTCGACGATTGCGAGCACGAGCATTCGATCCAGGAAATAGCGCTCCGGACCTCGCTCTATCAGCCCCATCAGCGCGCCGACGTATGGGTCCTTCTCGTCGGCCCGCGTCGATAGACCTCGGTCGAGAATGATCTGCATCACCTGCGCATAGTGTTGGAGCTCTTCCTGTGCGAACAGAATCAACTCGCGCACGAGCAGGGTGCGATCCGAATAGTGCGAGACCAGCTTGAGTGCGGTCGCCGAGGCTTTTCGCTCACAGGCGGCGTGGTCGACGAGGAAGGCGTCGAAATCGCCGAGGACCACGTCGATCCACGATGGGTCGGTCGCTGTACGTAGGCGGAGCATCGTCTTGCCTAAGCGCGAAGGGCGTCGAGGACCGGCTGGATCTTGCTTCGACGAAGCTTCAGGGCTGCGCGATTCGCGATCACGACCGAGCTGATGTCGGCGATCTTCTCGAGGGGGACGAGGCCGTTCTGGCGAAGGGTTTCGCCCGTTTCGACGAGGTCGACGATGACGTCGGCAAGGCCGGTCAAGGGACCGAGCTCGACCGAGCCCTGGCAAAAGATCAGCTCGACCGGCGTGCCCTTGGCTCGGAAGTACTGCTCGGCGATGTGCGGGAACTTGGTGGCGACCCGCAGAGGGCGTTCTCCTTTGCCTGAGAGGGGCTCCTTTGGACGGCCGCAGACCATCATCTGGCATTTGCCGATGTCGAGGTCGACCGGTGCGAAAACATCGTAGTTTCGTTCCATCAATACGTCGCGGCCCACAATGCCCAAGTCGGCGGCACCGTACTCGACGTAGGTGGGCACGTCGTCGGGCTTCAGCAGCAGGTAGCTCAGCCCGCTTTCCTTGTCCTCGCGGACGAGCTTCCGACTGTTCGTGGTCAGCGCCTCGGTTGGAATCCCGGCTTGCTCGAGCCGGTCGCTGAGCTGTGCG
This sequence comes from Myxococcales bacterium, assembly GCA_013002645.1. Classification (GTDB taxonomy): domain Bacteria; phylum Myxococcota_A; class Polyangia; order Polyangiales; family Houyiibacteriaceae; genus SG8-38. The sequence goes on along the minus strand of JABDJF010000223.1, from coordinate 7,942 downwards.
AGAACTCGCCCCTTGGGAACGGCGATGACGATGTTGTCTTTGTTGCGTCTAGGCATTTCCAGGGACTCGCTCGATTTCGGCTCCAAGCGGAGCCAGCTTCTCCTCGATGTGCTCATAGCCCCGATCGAGGTGATAGACCCGCCGGACGTATGTGGTGCCCTCGGCCACCAAACCTGCGACGACCAGCGAAGCGCTTGCGCGAAGGTCGGTGGCCATCACCTCTGCGCCTTCGAGCCTGTCCACACCTTGCACGGTCGCGGTTCGGCCGTTGACTTGGATCTTGGCCCCCATTCGGTTGAGCTCCGAGACGTGCATGAAGCGATTCTCGAATACGGTTTCGGTGATTCGACTCGTGCCTTTTGCGAGGCACATCAACATCATCAACTGCGCTTGCATGTCCGTCGGGAAGCCAGGGTGCGGCTGCGTGATCACGTCGGTTGGGCGGATCGGGCGCGAACCAACGACGCGGATTCCGTCACCTTCGCGCTCGACGGCTGCTCCAGCTTCCCGGAGCTTCGCGATCACCGCTTCGAGGGGCTCAAAGCCGACGCCGCGCAAGAGCAGGTCGCCGTCAGTCGCCGCAGCGGCAACCATGAAGGTCCCGGCTTCGATCCGATCGGGAATGATCGCGTGATCGATCGGATGAAGCGATTCAACGCCCTCGATCGAGATGACGGACGTTCCAGCGCCTTCGATGCGCCCACCCATTTTGTTCAAGACGCGGGCGAGCTCTTCGACCTCTGGCTCGCGGGCACAGTTCGTGAGCGTGGTGCGCCCCTTGGCCAAGACCGCCGCGCACATGAGGTTCTCGGTCCCAGTGTGCGTCGGGAAGTCCAGGCTGATGTCGGAGCCCTTCAGTCGGCCGTCGGGTACGGTTACCTCGACGTAACCGTGATGGAGCTCGACCTTTGCGCCCATCGCGGAGAGTCCCTTGAGATGCTGGTCGATGGGACGCGCCCCGATCGCACAGCCGCCTGGCATCGAGACCACGGCGCGTCCGCAGCGCGCAACGAGCGGACCGAGCACCAGAACCGACGCACGCATCTGCTTCACCAGGTCGTACGGGGCCGTGGGCTCGATCGCGCCGGACAGGCTGACGTGTACCTCGCCGTCGGCATAGTCCGCATGCGCCCCGAGCCGCTGCAAAAGCCGCGTCATCGTATGGACGTCCCGCAGATTGGGGACGTTCCGAAACACGTGCTCACCGTCGGCCAAGAGGGCCGCCGTCATGATGGACAGAGCCGCGTTCTTTGCGCCGCTGATTGGCACCGAGCCGACGAGCCTGTTTCCCCCAACGATTCGGATGCTATCCACGACGCCCCCCTGTCACCGCGTGGCCCGAGATCGGGCAACTTCAGGCGAAGAGCAGTCCTAGAGCAAATGAAACGAAGCCCAGCAGGGCACCCCAAACGGGGCCCCGCGCGGTCGCCCAGTGAAAGCGTCCGGCCGAGTCGAAGCCGCTCCGCGCCAAGAGGAGCAACGCTCCGACCCAGACGGCCATTCCAAACATGAGCATGAGCCCCCAAAACGGATCGGGAGACACCTGATCACTGAGGAGACGGCGATGGTCAGCGGCCAACTGCTCGACGCTCAGACGGGCGTCGACGGCCGCGCTCCGATCCGTGGCAAGGAGACGCGCGATCTGGTCGTTCGCCTTTTCGCGCACCGGCTGGGAGCCGGAATAGAGCGTTCGAGTCGCCGCGATCCCGCCGGAGAGCGAGCGCCACGCCAAGAGAGCAAGGTCGGTGTTTCCCTCGGCTTCGAGCTCGTTGGCGAGGGACTGCAGCTCGGAGACCGCTTCGGCTTGATACGGGCTCAGGGGCAGGTCCCACCGAATCGACCGGCGGTAGTGCTCGATGGCTCGGTCGGGCCGATCGTCCTGGCGATAGGCCCTCGCCGCGGCGAGCTCCCCCCGAGCCTCGAATGCGACGCGTCCACAGAGCAGCGAGAGCACGGCGATGATGGCAATTCCCGCCACGATGCCGGAACGCTTCCAGAGGTAGGTCACAAGAAGTCTCGGCGTCGGAAAATCAGCGCCGCAACGAAGAGCGTCGCCCCTGCATAAAGGATCGCGTAGCCCATCGATGTTGCCAGGTAGGTCAGCGGTTCACCAAAGGCGGTGGTGGTGGCCACCAGGGTATTTCGACCCGGGACGAAAAGATTGAAGTTGGGTAGGAACTCGGCCAGCCAACGGAGCAGAGACTTCATGGCAGGGCTGAGAACGCGAGTTTCCATTGCCACCATGTCGTGTGCGGCCCGGCCGACCAGCCAAACCCCGAACGTGAAGGCACCGGTGAGAAAGGGAGTCGAAAAAGACGAAAAGAGGAGCGCCACAGCCGAGAGAATGAGAACCTCGCCTAGGCTCAGCACGAGCGAAGCGAGCAGCTGAAAAAGCTCTACATCGACCGTCGAGCAAATCCAAGCGGCTCCGCCGAGCGCAACCAGTGACCAAATCGGCACGACCAGCGTTCGGTCTTTGGCTACCCCAAAAGCAATGCCGAGACTGACCAGTAGGGCTGCCGGCACGGCGATTACCAGCGCGGTCGACGCCTGTGCCTGAATGGCGGTGACCAGCAGTTGCAACGCGCCCATGATCGCGATGAACACCGCACAGGTCGCCACGATGCCGAAGTATTTGCCTAGCAGGAACTCGAATCGCGCAATCGGCTTGGGAAGGATCACATAAAGCGTCTTCCGTTCGATCTCTTTGTAGAGGAGCGAGGAGCCGAGGAAAATCGCGACGACCACCGAGAACGACGAGATCGACGCGAGCCCGAGATCGGTCACGACCCGCATCTGCTGATCCAGTGAAAGCTCCGCCAGCGCCAAGGTCAGCGCCAGGACGGCCGCTGCAAGGACGAGAACGCCGATCAAGACCCGATCGCGCACGGCTTCGCGATAGGTGTTGAGAGCAATCGCATAGATCCGCGCGACGCTCACGGTCCCATCCAGTAAGCGCGCCCGGTCACGAAGTGACTCAGAACATTGATCGCCATCAGCAACAAAACAGCCGACGTCAAGGTACCGGCGATCTCGAGCCACCGTGAACTTTCAGACCGCCGCGCGACACCCCAGGCGCGAAACGAAGCCGCGATTCCCTGCGACAAGAAGAGCCCGAGCGCGCCTAGGCACAACACGTAGAAGGCCATCACGACGGGACGTGACAGAAACTCGCGTAGGAGCTCGTACTGACTGATGGCGACCGACCCCACGCGCACGGTCATGACCCAGTGCAAAACGAGCTGTGAGACGACGAGGGCCCAAGCAAGGCCTCCGGCCAGCTTCTGCAGCCGCCAGCAGCCGTTCGAGCGGTAGGGCCCCGCGGATTCGGCTGGCAGTGGTCCGAGCATGCTCCAGCCGCGCGCGTAGGCGGCGAGCGAGCCCAAGACCAGCGCCGTCCAGATGAGGAGCGAGAGCCAGCTCGCGGGCGACTCTGCAGCGAACGAGCTCGCACCACGGAGGGCGGGCCAAAGCCGGGCCAACTCCAGGACGAAAAGCACGGCGAGGGGCCAAACCGTGAGGGCGATGTGGCTGCGAAAGCGCGGCACCGCTCACTACCTAACGCTCAGGCGTTTCGCTGGTCAATTTACTTCAATCGCGGGGCCTTGCTCGAGCCGTCCGTCCGTCGCCTCAGCCCCAGAAGTGTCAGCGGTTCGTCGGACAAAGTCAGCCGAATCCGGTCGCCAATCCCGATTTCGTACACCTTCTGGGTGCCGTCGAGGAAGATCCGGCCCTTGGTCATGCGGCTGGTGATCTCGAGGACCTCGTCGCGCGCGAACATGCCTTTGACGAGTCGATATTCATTCTCCAGGCCACGGTACGGCTCGCGGACGACAAACTGGACCTTCTGCGAGCCTATCGGGAGTACCTTGCCGCCAGCCGAGCGAAGCGCAGCCGTTGACCCGGCCGCTGGGCCGACCCAGATCCCGCTCGACATCTGACGCTCCTGCTCGCCGCCGAATTCCAGGATATAGCGTGAGGTCGCGGCGGGGCTCTCGTGGCAGTAGAGCGCGTCGTTGAGCACGCGTGTCGAGATCAGCTTGTCGCCCACATCGACCCGCATCCGCGAAAGACGGCTCGACTTCAGGCTTCCATCGAGGGCGGCAGCCAGCACTTCACCGACATCGTGCGCGTCGCCAGCACAAAAGTAGCCAACGCTGGTATCGGGCGCGCTGTTGATCGCCAGCATTGGCGTCGAGGAGTCCGCGAGATGGGAGGCCCACAGGAGCGTCCCGTCCCCCCCTAGCGTGACGATGAGGTCCCAGGACCCCTCTGGGGGCATCGGCTCGGGGCGGTATCGAAGGACGGCACGCGCCCCCAACTCACGAAGCGCCTCCTTCGCGCGCTGCAGCGTCGCCTGATGAACTTCGTGCTCGTGTAGCAGGCCTTCGACGGAGACATCACTGTGCTCAATCAGCTCCTGAAGCCGTGCCTGCGCGCGACCTACGTAGCGTTGGTAGGTGCTCTTCTTGTAAACGACGAGAACGTTGGGTCGCATGCGTGACTCGTGGTGAGGTTCGCGACTCGACGCGCCTTACCCGGTCGGAATCCTCTTTGCGTCAGCCAGGAACCGCTCGAGCCCGATATCGGTGAGGGGATGCTTCAAGAGCTGCAGGATGACCTTGTGAGGAATCGTCGCGACGTCCGCCCCGATGAGCGAAGCCTGCACGGCGTGAACGGGATGACGAATGCTCGCGGCGAGGACTTGTGTGGTCAGTCCATAGTTTTGGTAGATCGTGACCAGTTGCTCGACGAGCTCCATCCCGTTGCCCGCGATGTCGTCGATACGGCCGATGAATGGACTGATGTAGGTTGCGCCTGCCTTGGCGGCTAGCAGCCCTTGCGTCGGGCTAAAGCATAGCGTGACATTGGTACGAATGCCTTCGTCGGTGAGCGTCCGCACCGCCTTGAGGCCCTCGGGAATCAAGGGGATCTTGACGACGATGTTCTCGTGCATCTTGGCGAGGACGCGGGCCTCTTTGAGCATCCCTTCGTAGTCGGTCCCAACGACCTCCGCGCTGATTGGACCGTCGACAACTTCGCAAATGTCGACGAGAACCTCTTGGAACGGCCGCCCGGTCTTGGCGACGAGCGATGGGTTGGTCGTTACGCCATCGATGACCCCCATAGCGGCAGCATCACGGATCTCCTCGATGTCGGCGGTGTCGATGAAAATCTGCATGCCGCTAGTAAAGAGCGGGCAGCCCGCAGGGTCAAGCAGAGCCTAGGCCCATTCCTGCGCCTTGCAGAAATTCGAGCTCGGGTCAGTCGGTGACCTCGATCTCCACTTCCTCGGTCACATCCGGACGCTCTGCGGCAGGTTCGGAAAGCGAGCAGACGACGACGCTCGCGAGAACCGCCGCAATCAGCCACAATAGGCTGCCCCCCGGGGTCCATTTGCTCTTCGCGCGCACGGTGGAGTCCTCTAGGGTGCAGTTTTGTCGCGGGATTGAAGAATAGGCAAGCGAGCTCGTCCAAACGGCATGCGTAGATTTCTCACGGTTTTCATCCTCTTGGCGACGTGGAGCGGCAGCGCCTACGCGGAGCGAAAGAGCGGCAAAGTAGACGCGTCGGTTGCGCGTCTCGGCGCGCTGAACGTCGAGGAGAGGGCACTGCTCGCACCGCATCTCGCACACGGGCCCGTCTTGCTGACCGAGTTTCAGAACCGGCAAACCGACCTGCCCGCGGTGATCTACGCGGCGCGCGTCCATGCACCCGCCAAGACGATCGCGGGGGTCATCGGTAAGCCCGCGGAGTATCCGGGCTTCATGAACGCGCTGACCTCGGTCGACATCCACGAGGTGAACGGGCAGATGACGGCGTTCGACTGGAGTTGGGGCGTGACGCTGTTCTCGCTCACCGGCCAGAACGTCATGACCAGCTATCCGGGCAACTCGACCCGAGGATATCGCTTCGACATCCGAACGACTGGCGGAGACCTCGGTATTGGGCGGGTCATGTGGCGGGTCTACCCAGAGGGTCCCAACCGATCCCTCGTGGTTTTCGCCTCGCGACTCGACATGCGCGACGCGAACTACATCACCCGGCAGCTCGCTTCGGAAGGCAACGCGGTTAATCGGACGGTCAACGTCGCCGTCGCCATGGTCACGCTGCTCGAGGTCAAAGAGGAAGCCGAACGACGCGCGGGGACCTCGATCGACGGGATTTACGCGCTGAAGCCCCTTCGCCGGCCGCAGGTCGACATGTACGGGCTGCGCTCGTTGCTCGCGCGGGGGGACTTGGTGTTCATGGACATGGACGGCTCGACGCTGCACAGCGTGGCCGTAGTGGGCCGAGCCGGAGCGAGCGAGAGGCGCGTGCGTCGCGTGATGCTCGACCCCGAGGAGTTTGGCAAGTCGCTGCTCCACGGAAGTTGCGCGGAGGTCGTCGAACGGAGCGAGAAGGGAACGCGGTTCGAATGGGAGATCCCGATTCCCCTCCTCCACGTCGGTGGGGAGATGATCCTGCGGCCCAGCACTAGGGTAGTCTCGGTGGACGGCATTTCGGGCACCTTGTCCAAGGGCAAGTGGCGCTTCGACACCTACCGCTACCCCGGAGGTGAAGCTGGCGTCATAGCCTGGGCCAACTTCGATCCGGCAGATTCCCCGAAGCTCATCCGTAGGCTGATCGCTGGGAACACCTTTTTCTCTCACGGCTTCGTCGCGGCGACCCAGCTGGCCGTGATGCGCTCACTTCGAACACGCGTGCACCTGCTCGGACGCTAGTCAGCATCCGAGGGGGCATCCGCTGCCGCGTTCTCTTCGACGTCGACCACGTCGTCGGCCCCCCCGTCGACCCCGCCATCGCTCTGAGGGCCGATGAGTCCCCGGTCGAATTCGACGATGAGGGAGCAGCCGCCGATCAAGACGGCGACGAGAAACGCGGCGACCCTTGGTGTGAACCCGAATTGGACCATCTCAGAACCGCAAGGTCGCCGAGGCGCCCGTCCCTCGTGTCTCGATGTGCAACCGCGCCGTCTCGCGCTCGCGCTTCCGCTTGTTCTTGTGGGTCATGAACAGCGTGAACGAAGTGATCGCGGACAGGACCGCCAGGCCAAAAGAGATGTCTGCGAAAAGCGCGAGCCGCTCGCCGCGGTCCGCTCCCTGTGTGGTTGGGTTGGTTCGGTAATCTCTGTCTTGCCGAAGCGCCAAGCCCCCCAGCACAGCCCCCGCCACGACGGATGCTGCTGCGATGCTGCCTGTGGAAATCACCGCGCGACGGATGGTTTGGTCTTCACGTTCGATCTCGAGCTGAGCCGCCAGTCGTGCCTCTTCGCTTCGCTCGAGGCGGACTTCGCTCGTCTCCTGGGGGCCGAAATCGAGCTCACGCAGTTCACCGTAGCCGACCTGAACCGTCTGCTCTCCGACCTGGCTTCCGTCGCCCACGACGACGACGGTGTGCACCCCGGGCTCGACCTCGAGCTGCGCGGGCGTCTTTTTCGTGCTGGGAACGCCATCGAGCAGAATCGCAAGGCCGGCTTGCTCAGAGCGAACGAGCAGCACCGCGGGGCTCTTCAGAAGATTCGCGATCCGAACGTTGACCGATTCGGCGTCTGGAGCATCGGGCCGCTCGACCAAGTACTGCTCCAGCATGGCGACGGCCCCAGGCGCGTCTCCACGGCGTTGCCGCGTATCGGCGACCGCAACCAGCAGCGTCGGGTCTCGCTTCAGCTCGAAAGCTCGAAGCCAGGCCTGCTCCGCCGCTTCGTAACGGCTCGCCTCGAAGAGCTGTCGGCCCAGCGCGTAGGCCTCGGCCGCGGTCGTCCCCGGATTCGAGAGCCGCTCGGCGAGCACGACATCGGACGGCAGCGGCGCAACCTCCGTCGGGTCGGTAGCCGGCTGCGCATTGGCCACGGCCGCGAGAGCCAGAATGAGCAAGGCGGAAAGCAGCGGTCTCATGGAGACTAGGCCCCCCCGTTGCCGCCTTGGCCGCCCGCCCCAGC
>JABDJF010000212.1 GCA_013002645.1 Myxococcales bacterium | reverse complement strand
GTTGGGTTTCGGGGCCGTCCTCTTACACCCCTGGATATGAATGGAGGGGCGCGGAACAAAGCGCGATGGGGGTCGGAGTCGACGTCGCGTGTGCCAAACCGCAAGACAGCAACCACCGCGGATTGGCGCATGCGACGAGGCTCGGCTTGCGTGGCCTCAGGCTTCATGCCCCTCCGGCCACCTTTGCAAGCCGAGCCGTTCGACGCAGCCCCATGTCGCGCCTTTTTCCGCGCCCCGCTATGACTCCGAGCCGTTCGACAGAGGCCCGCGTCGCGCCTTTTTTCCGCGCCCCGCTATGCCCAGCCTCACCCCCGCTTCATCTCTCGCCGCAGCACTTCCCCCGTGTGACTCCGCTTCCGTTTGGCAATCGTCTCCGGCGTTCCCTGCGCGACCACGCGGCCACCGTGAATCCCACCTTCTGGTCCGAGGTCCACGATCCAATCGGCCGCGAGCATCACGTCGGGGTGATGCTCGATCACGGCGACGGTATCTCCTCGCTCGACCAGCCGATCGAGTACGGTGAGCAGGCGGTCGACGTCGTCGCGGTGAAGGCCGGTCGTCGGCTCGTCCATCACGTAGAGGGTCGGGCCCGTATGGAGCCCGGCCGCGAGCTCCGAGACGAGCTTGATTCGCTGTGCTTCACCACCGCTGAGCGTATTCGAGGCCTGGCCTAGATGCAGGTAGCCCAGGCCGAGCTCGTCGAGGAGCTCGAGCGGCTCGCGAACCTTTCTGACCGGTGAGAACACCTCGACGGCTTCGGATACCTCTAGCTCGAGGAGCTCTCCTGCGTTGAGGCCCTGCCAGCGCACCGAGAGCGTCTCGGGCGTGAAGCGCATCCCGTTGCAGGACTCGCAGGGCACGTCGACGTCCGGGAGGAAGGCCATCTCGACGTGAATCGCGCCCTGCCCTTTGCATTCGGGGCAGCGGCCTTCTTCGACGTTGAAGGAGAAACGGCTTGGGGTGTAGCCGCGCGCGCGCGCTTCGGCTGTGCCTGCCAGGAGCTGGCGCACGGTGTTCCAGATTCCGATGTAGGTCGCGGGCACCGAGCGCGGCGTGCGACCGATGGGGCTCTGGTCGATTTCAATCGCGCGCTTCAAGGACGCAAAGCCCGTGATCTCGGCAAACTCGCCGGCTGGCAGATCGTTGACCATGCCAACGGCGTCGCGCGTGGCGCGGAGTAAGACCTCCCGAACCAGCGAGCTCTTTCCCGAGCCGCTGACGCCGGTGATGGCGACGAATCGTTCGAGGGGAAATCGAACGTCCACGCCGTCGAGGTTGTGGTGTTGCACCCCTTGGAGCTCCAGCCAAGAAACGTCTCGCGTTGGTCGCCGACGGCTGGGCACCTTCGCCGGCCGCTCGAGGGCCGCCGCAGTGACGGAGCCCTTCATCTTTGGCAGCGAGCCCTGAGACACGATGCGCCCGCCGTGCTTTCCGCCTCCTGGTCCGACGTCGATGACGTGGTCGGCCGCGCGGATGGTGTCGGCGTCGTGCTCGACGACCAGCACCGAGTTGCCTCGGTCGACCAAGCCTCGCAGCGCACCAAGCAGACGTCCCGTGTCGCGCGGATGAAGACCGATCGTCGGCTCGTCGAGGACATAGAGCACGCCGGTGAGGCCGCTTCCGAGCTGCGCGGCCAAGCGCACACGCTGCATCTCGCCGCCGCTCAGCGTGTTGGCCGCACGGCCGAGGCCGAGGTAGCCGAGGCCCACCTCTTCGAGAAACGAAAGACGGCGGAGCGCCTCGTGGAGCGGGGTCTTTGCGATCGTCGCGTCGCGGCTCTGAAGCTCGACCTCTTCCAACGTTTCGACGGCCTCGGACACGCTCTGATCAAAAAGCTCGGTGATCGACATCTCGTCGACGGTCACGCCGCGTGCAAGTGGCGAGAGGCGGGTTTGGTCGCACTGGTCGCAGAGGCGCCTCTTGACCGCCCGTTTCTTCCGACGTCCGCGCCGGCTCTTCTCCACGATTTCTCCGCGTCCCTCGCATGCCGAGCACTGTCCCTGCCGAGTGTTGAACGAGAAGAAACGGGGATCGAGCTCCGGGTAGCCGACTCCGCAGCTAGGACAGGCGCGTTTGCTCGAAAGCTGCATCTCCTCCTTGCCCGCGACGGCCCAGGCGGCGCCGTCGCCCACCTTCAACGCCTTTTCGAGCAGCTCCGGCAAGGCGCTGCCCTTGGCCTGCGCACGTCCGACCACCAACTCCACATCGTGTTCGGTGTAGCGGTCGAGCTTCATCCCGGATTCGAGCTTCCGGATTTCGCCATCGATGCGCGCTTCGGTGAAACCGTCCTTCATTGCTTTTCGAAACAGCTCGCGATGGATGCCCTTTCGGCCGCGAACGACCGGCGCCAGAAGCGTCACGGCCTTCGCGCCGAAGCGGCGCTTCAGATCTCCTGCCAGTTGAGAAGCCGGGCGCGCCGTGATCGGCACTTCACAGTCGACGCAGTGCAAGACGCCGATGCGCGCCCAAATCAAACGTAGGTAGTGGGAGACCTCTGTCACCGTCGCGACCGTCGAGTTTGCGCCGGCGCGCGTCATCCGCTGTTCGAGCGACACGCTCGGCGGCACGCCGACGACCTGGTCGACGGCGGGCCTCGGAAGCTGGGGCATGTATTGGCGCGCATAGGGCGAAAGTGTTTCGAGATAGCGGCGCTGCCCTTCCGCGAAGAGCACGTCGAAAGCCAGCGTGCTTTTTCCGCTGCCGCTCGGTCCGGTGAGCACCACCAGCTCGTCGCGAGGGATGTGAACCGCGATGTTCTTCAAGTTGTGCTCACGCGCTCCGGCAATTCGGATTTCGAGTAACGGCGTGCTCTTTGGGTTGGTCTTTTTTCGCCGGCCGTTTCGCGCGCTCTTGGGTTCTGTTCCAAGCGCTCGAGCGAGATAGGGCGCCGTCTGTGACGACTTCTTCTTTGCCACCTGCTCGGGCGTGCCTTTCGCGACGAGCTTGCCGCCCTCGCTTCCGGCGCCCGGCCCGAGGTCAATCACGTGGTCGGCATGTGCCGCGACGTGCATGTCATGCTCGACCACGATGACCGTGTCGCCGCGCTCCACCAGGTCGTCGAGGACCTGCATCAGCGGTTCTACATCGTTGGCGTGAAGGCCGGCCGTCGGTTCGTCGAAGACCAAGAGCGAACCCGGCGATGCCCGGAGCAGGGCTTCGGCCAGCTTGAGGCGCTGCGCCTCGCCGCCTGACAAGGTGTTGAGCGGCTGTCCGAGTCGCAGGTAACCCAGGCCCACGTCGAGCATGGGTCGAAGCGCCCTGCTGACCAGGGCGTCGTCGGCGAAGTGCTCGGCCGCCTGCCGGGCGGTGAGCTCCAGCACGCCGGCGATGTCGAGGCCCATGTACCGGACGTCGAGGACCGGACCCACGAAGCGGCGCCCCTGGCACTCCGGACAGCTGAACACTACGTCGGCGAGGAACTGCATCTCGACCGTCTCGGCGCCGTCGCCCCGGCAGGCTTCGCAGCGGCCTCCGGTCACGTTGAAAGAAAAGAACCCCGGCTTGTACCCTCGCTCTTTCGACAGAGGTCGCTGGGCAAATCGCGTTCTGAACACTTCCCAAATCTTCAAATATGTCGCGGCGTTTCCTCTCGAAGTTCGGCCGAGCGGAGCTTGGTCGACCCCGATGACGCCGTGAAGGGCCGCGAACCCGGTCAGGCTCGCGTGGTCGAGTGGTGCCGCGTTGGACTTCACCCCGAGCTTGCGCTGGACGGCTGGCAGCAAGGTTTCGAGAACCAAGCTGCTCTTCCCCGAGCCGCTCACGCCTGTGACGCAGGTCATGACCCCACGGGGGAAGGCGGCGTCGACCGAGCGAAGGTTGTGACCCGACGCGCCTTTGAGCTCGAGCCAGCCCGCTGCCTTGCGCCGGCTTCGCTTCACCCGGCCATTGGATTGAAGTGCTGCGCCGGTGGGGGTCTTGGCGCGGTGAAGCTCGTCGGGCGAGCCGTCGAAGATGATCTGGCCGCCGTTTTCCCCGGCCCCGGGACCGAGCTCGACCACGCGGTCGGCCCCGAGAATCATCTCTCGATCATGCTCCACGACGACAGCGACGTTTTCATCTTGCGACAAGGCGCGAACGACCCCCAGCAGCCGCTCCACGTCTTGCGGGTGCAGGCCGACGGTAGGCTCGTCGAGGACGAACATCGCCCCATTGAGCGTCGCGCCGAGCGCGCTGGTGAGGGCGACGCGTTGGGTCTCACCGCCGGATAGCGTTCGCGAGGTGCGGTCCAAGGAAAGGTAGCCGAGCCCGACATCGTGCAGCGCGCGAAGTCGCCCAATCGCCTCGCGCCACAGCAGGCCGGCGCCGGCGTCGCCCGTGAATCGAGCTTCCTGCTTTTCGAGAAACGAAAGCGCGCTCGATGCGGGAAGCGCGTAGAGCTCCGGAATGCTCAGGCCGTCGATGTGCCATGCGAGTGCTTCGGGCCGGAGGCGGGTGCCATCGCAATCCTCGCAAGTCTCGTATTTCCGATAGCGCGAAAGAAAGACACGCACGTGCATCTTGTAAGCGCGCGATTCCATCCACTTGAACCAGCTGCGAATCCCCCACCACCCCTTGGGGTAGCCGACGTCGTCGCCTTCGATGAGCCAGTCGAGCTGTGCAGCGGTCCAATGGCGAAGCGGCTTGCCGAGCGGAATGCCCGCTGTCTTTGCGTTCTTCTTCAGCTCGCGGCGCTCCCAGGTCGTCGCTTTGCCTTGCCAGGCGCGAATCGCACCCTCGTCGGGTGACAGCTCGTAGTCCGGGATCACGCGGTCTAGGTCGATCTCGATCGTCCGTCCGAACCCGCGGCAGGTTTCGCATGCGCCGATCGGGCTGTTGAAGCTGAAGAGCCCCGGCGTTGCGCGTCGGAACGACCGGTCGCAGCCCGGGCAGTGCAGGCCTTCGGAGAAGCCGAGCTCTTTCCCTTCCTCCGTCCAGACGGTAGCGCGGCCGGCCCCCCGGCGCATCGCGTCTTCGAGTGCTTCGACGAGTCGCGCTTGGTCCTTGGGCCGGGCAACGGTCCGATCGGCGATGACGTCGACGTGCGTGCTTCGGCCGTTGGTGACCTCGCTTGGCGGCACGCTGTCGAGGTCGCGGACTTTGCCCCCGACCCGGACCCGTCGGTATCCGTCGCGCACCAGGGTCTCCCGGACGCCGATGAAGTGCTCGGCATCCGCGACGGCAACCGGATAGGTCACCAGAATCTTCTCGCCCGCAAGCTCGGTCATGACGCTCTGGGCAGCGCGCGTCGGAGCATCCCGGTGGACGAGCTCACCGCAGCCCGGGCAGCGAAGCTCGGCCGCATGCGACCAGAGATGCTTCGCGTAGTCGGCGATCTCGGTCATCGTGCCCACGGTCGATCGGCTGGTCCGAACGGGCGCCTGGCGATCGACGGCGATTCCAACGGGGACCGGATCGAGCTCATCGACCGGCGGCCGAGAGAGCCGTTCCAGAAACTGCCTCGCGTAGGCGCTGAAGCTTTCGACGTAGCGACGCTGTCCCTCGGCGTAGAGGGTCTTGAACGCTAGCGATGACTTGCCGGCGCCCGATGGCCCCACGATGGCGAGATAGGTTCCGGGCTCGATATCGAGATCGATCGCGCAAAGGTTATTCGTCCGCGCGCCTCGTAGCTTGGTGGGCTGCATGATCTACCGCCGCCCCCAGCGCCTTCGAAGCACCCACGTGGCCCCGAGCAAGAGCACCGTCAGCGCGATGTACCAGGGATTGGAAAGAGGCTGCTTCGCGGTCAGCCCCGCCGCACGGCGCGTGGTTGCGGCGAGGTCGGATAGAGGCGGCACGTCTTCGACGCCCAGAAACACTCGGCCACCGGTCTTCGTCGCCAGCGCCTCGATCTCGGCCGGTGTGACTTCGAGCTCTGCAAGCTCATCACCGCTCTGCTCGACGATAAACACCTCGCGCGCAACGTCGTCGTTCTCGACTGAGGCGACGATCTCGTACGCACCGGGCTCGGCCGGAGCGCGCACCGTGGCCCGAAGCAGCCCGTCTTCATCGGTTTCGACGACGGCCACGGGCTCCTCATCGGCTGCCGGCTGGAACTGAAGCTCGACGCGCATGTTGTCCATCGGCCGGTAGTTGTCGTCGCGAAGCTTTCCGGAGATGACGAGCTCGCCACCAAGGCCGTAGCGTTCCCTGTCGGTCGAGATTCTTGCCGGCTCGAGCAGCGGGTCGTGGGTGAGCCAGCGAATCATCCGATCCCAGAACAGCTCGTACTCGTCTGAACCGACGGTGCTGTCGTCTGCGGCGAAGCGCCATCGCCACGATGCATCGGCTGTCATCGCCGCGACGCGCCCCCTGCCCGCTTCGCCAACCACGAGGATCGGAAGCCTGGCACCGCCCTGCACGCGCGCCCGCGGATGATGGAGCAAGACCTGAGCCTCGTCTTTGATCCCGCTCACCACGTTGGCGCCATACAAAGCCGGAAGCGCTCTCCAAGTTTGCCGCGTGAGCACGGGGTCCGGTCCGAGGGCAACGATGGGATGCCGCGCCAGCGCACTGCTGACCTTTGCACGGTAGCTTCCCTTGACCACGCCCGGCGCGCCAAGCGTGACCGGCAGAATCTGTTCGATGGCCGTGCCCGCGTAGCGTCCTTCCGCGAAAGAGCGGTCACCACCGATCATCAAGAACGAGCCGCCGCGCTGTACGTACTCTTTGATCCGCGGCAAATAGGACTGCATCTCGTAGGGCGCGTAGTCGAAGTTCTGAAAGATGACGACGTCGAAGCTGCCCAGGTGCTCGCGGAAGAGCTCGTCCGTCGGAAAGGGAATCAAGGCCAGCTCGTCGGTTGGGGCGGCCGTCAGGTCCGCTGCGGCGCGCAGGATGAAGAACGACACCAAGTCTACGGAGCCGTCGCGCTTCAAGAAGTCACGAAGGAACCGAACGTCCCAACTCGGTCGCCCTGCGACCAGCAGGGCCCGGAGCCGCTCCCTGCCCACACGGAGAAGGGCCGCGCGGTCGTTGTTCTGGGGCACCTCGTCGGTCGAGGCCGCGGGGATCAAAAGGCGATAGAGCGAGCGTCCCGTCCGCTGGGGAGTCACCTCGAACGCCAATGTGCCGCGACCGTTTTGGTCGAGCTCCGCGACCATTTCCTGCTCGAGCCGGCTCTCATGCCAAAGTTGCACGCGAAGCTCCGCACTTCGCAGGTCGCCCACCGCACGCAGATCCGCCCGGATGATCGCCGGAACGCCGACGTATGCCGTCGTATCAGCCTGGAGCGATACGATGGCTTGGTCGTCGAGCGGATCGTCGCCACCGACGACGACGGTGTGAATCACGGGCGGACTCTGGCCGAGGGCAACCGTCTCCTCACGGAAGCTCGGGTCGGCTGCGTCGGTGATCAGGATGATAGAGCCGACTTCTCGATCGACGCCCTTTCCGAGCACGTAGTTGAGCGCGTTGCGGATTCGTGTTTCGTCGTCGGATGGCTCGTAGCGCTCGCCGAGGCCTTCCCAGACCGCTGCACGCACGCTAGATCCAAAAACGTAGACGACCGGACTAACGCGGTCGTCATCTTGCCAGTCCCCGATCAGCGCCCTCACCGCGTCGCGCCGTGGACCCTGTTTGCCTGAGAGCGTCATGCTTCGAGAACTGTCGAGGACAATGGCCGTGCCTCCGGCGACGTCTTCGAACGTTTCGCGCACCAAGGTGACCTGAAGAGCGAGCAGGTAAACCGCCAAGATGCCCAGCGCCCCCAGTGCCCCCAGCGCAAATTTTCTCCGCCGGTCGCTCTCTCCGCGGATCGACCGAAGCTCGACCAGCCAGAGCGCGAAGAGCGTCAGGCCGAGCACCCAGGCCGTCGTATTGCCTCCCCAAACCCCGAGCTGCCACTGCCAGTCCGTCACGCGACAACCTCAGCGACCCGAGCCACGGCGACGCATGATGAAGGGTGCGTGCACCTGGTCGTCTTTGTAGTCGGTGCAGAGCGCATACATCACCAAGTTCACGCCGAGCCTGATCGCGCGCTCGCGCTGCCGCTCGCCGCCGGGAACGACCGCCTGGCTCCATGCGCCTAGCTTGTCCCGTTGCAGTGCCCCGCCAAGGTCGTGACGCGAGTACACGATTGCAATGCGATCCCCGTACGTGACGCCCTCGAGAAACGAAGGCCCTTGAACGCGACCCGTCGGCCTCTTAAGGAGATAGAAGGATCGATAGATCGTGTGATCCTCGGAAATCGGCTTCAGCGGAAGGGCCGGAAACGCACGCAGCAGCTCGCGACGCACGGCGCGATCAAACGCTTCGCCCCCGGCGGTCGCATCGTCGATCAAAATGAAGCCGCCGCGATGGATGTACTTGCGAAGGCCTTCGATCGCGTCTTCGCTCAGCGGTGAAAAGTCTTCACTCCCGCGCCAGTACACGAATGGGCTTCGATACAGAGACGTTTTGTCCAGCCTGGCGCGTCCTGGCTCGAGGATGGGCTCGACGCTGGATCGCTTGCGCACCTCCCAGGCGAGTCGTTCGGTCACGCTTTGTGCGCCCGCCACCCCCTTGCCGAGGTCGAGAGATACAATTTCCAGATCGGTCGCGTTGCCGAACGCAGCCGCACGCGGTGCCGGAGACACTGAAAGGCAGGCCAGTACCAACAGAAGGCGACCCGACTGCACCCCGAAGATGGCCCGCATGAACACAGGACTACCAATGATGGGTCAAAGCGCAAGCCGGGTTGACCTAGACACCGTTCGCGACGAAAGTGCCGCAGTGTCGAAGGGCCCAGCTCGCGCTTACGCCGCGGTCGCGCTGCTTGCGATTGGATTCGGTTGCGAAGGAAACGGCGCGACCAGCGATCCAATCCTGCCGGGTTTGGCTTCGAGCGGCGCGCCCGCAGTGCTTTCGCGAACACGTCCGCTCATGAGCACCGTGTTCCAGATCCAAGTCGACGCTCCGCCGCCGAACGCGGAGAATGTCATCCGTCAGGCGTTTGAAGAAATCGAACGATTGGAGTCGGTCTTGTCGGAATGGCGCGACGACAGTGACGTCTCCAAGGTGAACAGGCTCGCCGGAAAGAAATCGGTCAAGGTTGGGCCGGACACCCTACGTGTCGTCGACGCAGGCATGGACGTGTCGAGCTGGTCGCGCGGCGCGTTCGATCTATCCTGGGCGGCGCTTTGGGGCCTGTATGATTTTCGCCCGGACTCGATCAAAATCCCGACTTCCGAGGAGATCAGAACCCGCACCGCGCTCATCGACTACAAGAACATTCGCGTCAGCAAGAAGTACCAGACGGTGTTCTTGAAGAAGCGCGGGATGGCCATCGGGACGGGCGGAATCGCGAAAGGCTACGCGCTCGATCATGCCGGTGCGATCCTTCGAGACGCTGGCATCGACAACTACATGATCTTTGGAGGCGGCCAGGTGCAGGTGCACGGCAAGCGCGACGGCAGGCCCTGGCGTGTAGGCATCCAACACCCGCGTGACACGGGCAGCTATTTTGCGGCACTGGAGTCGACCGGGGCCTCCTTTTCGACCTCCGGGGACTACGAGAATGCCGTGTTCGATGGCGCGGGCAAACGCTGGCACCACATCATCGACACCAAGACCGGCCTCCCCGGGGACAAATCTCTATCCGTGACGGTCATGACGTCGGAAGGCATCTATGCCGACGCCCTGAGCACCGCAGCGTTCGTGCTGGGTCCGGAAAAGGCTCTCAAGATGCTCAGGCGAATCGCGTACCCCGCCGAAGCGGTCATCGTTGGCGCCGACTGCAAGGTCTACATGAGCCCGAAGGCCAAGAAGCGCATTCGGATGAATGTGGATCTGGTCGACGGCAGGCTTCCCAACTGCAAGCCCTAACCTCGCTCGTCCATCGGCACGAACACGCGGTCGGCTTCGCCAACCCAAATCTGGGTGGGATTCCGACCGAACGTTGGGCGCAAAGGACCGGCGGCAACCTAGTCGGTCACCCGAGGGGCACAAGCCGATGCGAAAAGCCTTGCAAAGGCTGGTCGCGCGGCCCCGAGGATCAGATCTGCAGTTTCCTCCAGCACCTCCGCACGACGACGTGATGCGGTCGAGACCGGTGCTCCGCGAATCACGATGCGAAGATCGAGGTTCGCATCGCCGTTCTGCTCGAGCCGTCTCGCCCCCCCTTCGACGAGCATTTCCGCAAAGCGGCGGCTCGGCGTCCCATCTTCGGTGTCGAGGATCGACACCAGTCGATTTCCGACGCGCAGCAGATGGGGCGTCCAAACAGGCGAGTCCGCCTTCTCATCGATCACTTGGAGAGAGCGCTTCAACCCCGTTCGACCTCGAGGCCGTCGGCTTCCCAATGCAGAAATCCGCCGGAGAGGAAGCCGACCTGTACGCCATCGGCCTGCAGCTTTTCTCCCCACTCCTTGGCTTCTTCGCTGCGGCCGTAAAGCACCCGAACACGTCCGTCGAAAGGCTGAAGCTGCTCGACGCGGCTGGCCAGCTCGTTTGCTGGAATGTGTATCGCCGAGGGAATCCGGTAGCGCCCGTAGGAGGCCGCATCGCGAATATCCACGGGCACGGCCTTCCCTTGCGCGATCCACGCCGCCAGCTCTTCGGAACGAACCTCGGCTGCCGACCGTGGCATCACCGGCTCGAGCAGACGGAGCAGCCCGGCCTTGTCGAGCACGCCCACGTGCTGCTGTGCGACCCGGCCCTGGGCGATGACGAGCAGCATCGGGATCGACTGCGCGCGGAAAGTCTGAGCGACCATGGGATTGCTGTCGACGTCGACATTGACGACCTTGATCTTTCCAGCGAGCTCGTCTGCGACCTGCGCGACGATCGGTGCGACCTGCTTGCACGGCTGACACCAGTCCGCATAGAGATCCACGAGCACCGGGAGCTCCGACCGAAGAACCTCGGCTTCAAATGTTGCGTCTGTGACCGCCTGAACTGCCATTTCACTATCCCCTGTCTCCTTTGCCCGATTCTGTCACGATCGCGACGCCTGCGCTCGTTCCGAGCCGATTCGCGCCCGCCGCGATCATCCTGTCGGCGGTTTCGGCGTCGCGAATTCCGCCCGATGCCTTCACGCCGAAGTTGGGTCCGACCTCTCCGCGCAGCAGCCTCACGTCGGCCTCGGTGGCGCCTCCCGCTCCGAATCCCGTCGAAGTCTTGACGAATGCCGCCCCCGCTTCGCGGGTCCACTGGGCGCCTCTCCGCTTCTCGTCGTCGCTGAGCAGGCAGGTTTCGAGGATGACTTTGACGGCGGCGCCGTCGGCGGCATCGACCACCTTCCGAATCTCGTCCACGAAGGGCCCCAACATGCCTTCTTTGAGGGCGAAGATCGGGCAAACCATGTCGATTTCGGTAGCGCCATCCCCCAGGGCCCGGGCGGCTTCGGCGGCCTTTGCGGCCGGGCTGCTCGCCCCAAGGGGGAACCCGACGGTCGCGGCAATGGGGACCTGGCAGTCCGCCAGCAGTGAGGTACAAAGCGCCACGTGGGTCGAATTGACACAGACGGTTGCAAACCCGTGGTGAGCAGCCTCATCGCACAGGCGAACGAAATCCGAACGAACGGCGTCCGGTCGCAAAAGCGTGTGGTCGATGAGCGCAGCGAGCTCCGGACGCATAGTCTGTTTTGGCTTAGCAATGAATGGGGG
>JABDJF010000210.1 GCA_013002645.1 Myxococcales bacterium | reverse complement strand
GGCGCGGCCTTGTGCGCTTTGGCGTACTCTACCGATGCCGCTGCCGGCCGAGCGCGCGTCCACAAGAGGTCCCCTAGGCGGAGGTAGTTTCGCGCGCGGTCGAGCTCCACGCTCGCAAGCTCGTCTTGTTCGGTCGCCTCCCCGCTGAGTCACCGTGGGAGCAACCTCGCCGGCAGCGGTTTGGGTAGCCTGGAAAGCGCTTTCTTCCAACGGGCCTCGAGGCTCTTCCAGGAAACGCCTGCAACGCCGGCCAGCGCCTTCTTCGCGTCCTCGCCCTCGCCGATGAGATAGAGCGCTTGCTGGACGCCCTCGCGCCCGTAGTCCTCGTAGTAAGTCTCCATGAACGAAGAGACCTGTGCGAACGCCAGCGAGGCAGCTTGCTGAGACGGAAGAAGAGCGATCGAGGGATGCAGCTGATCGAAGCTGAGCAGCTCATCGCCCTCCATGGCCTCGTAGAGCAGCTGCGCCGACGCCGGATCGTGCCGGAGGGTGGGCTCATCCCGACGCCAGCGGGTTTCTAGGAACTTCGCGAGACCTTCTTGGAGCCAGACCGGCGCCTGGTCGAGAGTAGCCTTCGAGAGAAGCAGGTGAACGTACTCGTGGGAAATCGTGTCGAGCCACGGGTACCCGTGCATCAAGGCGGCCGGCGACGCGATCATCAGGCGGCCCCACTTGCACAGGGCGATCGTTCCCGTGTTTCGGATGGCTTCTACCGGAAGCGTCGAAACGCGCGACAAGGAGTCTGCGTCTGGATAGATTTCGAGACGGATGGGGCTGACCATCTTCACGCCGAGCTCCGCTTCGAGCGCTTGGCCGACCGCCTTCAACGCGTCGACCGCGTACGGCACGAGAATCTCGTCGTTGCCGGGCGCGTAGCGCACCTCGATGTTGTCCAGGCGAAACGTCTCGAAGTTCTTGGTCGTCTCGTAGGTGTCGATGATGACGTCCGCGAGGCTGCCCAAGTTCGCCGCATAGCCGGGATTCGCTCGCAGCTCGGCGATGCCCTTGGCCGCGGCCTCGTAGTTGCCGGTGTAGAACTCGGTGAGGACTTCGAGCTCGACGACGCGGGAGCTGCGCGGGGAGTCGACCAGGTACTGGCGAAGCAGAACTTGGGCGGGGACACCTTCGCCCGCGGTCAGCGACGCTTCGAGCAGCTCTAGGATGTCGGAGCGCTTCACCTTCTCGGCGGGCACCGCCCTCGAAACCGAGGCAAGCAGGACGCAGGCGGCGAACAGGGCAAAGCGCTTCATCGGAGGAGCCTTTCGTAGTAGTCGTCGACCGCTTGCCGATAGCCGTCCGGAGGCGTCCCGTTCATGGCGTCGAGCACACGTCTTCGCCAGGCCAGCTCGTCGGCTTTGGATCGAACGCCTGGGATCTCCACGCGCTCGGTGGCTCGTCCACCCTGGGTTTGCTCTTTGCCACCGCCACCCGTCGAATTCTTGCTTTGAGCTTCCATGTTCTGCCGCAGCCGCCGGAGCTGATCCGCCGCGGCCTCCTGTTGCTTGTTGGCCTCGAGCGGTTTCGATTGCTTTAGAGACTGCGCGGCCCGCTGCATCGGCTGCTGAATGGCTTCGAGCTGCTCGGCCGCGTCTTCGGAAACCGGCACGCCTCCGACCTCTTCACGCAGTCGGCGCGCGAGTTGACGCGCGGCTTCCTGCGTCGCGCTCTGACGGTCCGCTTGTTTTTGTAGCTGTTCGCGCTCCTGGTCGGTCAACGCGCCGCCGACATCGGGGACGGCGCCCCTCGCCGCGTCCCGGAGGTCCTGCGAGCGCGCGGATACCTCGCGGGCTTTGGAGGCCGCTTCGGAGGTCTGACCGTTGTTGCCGCGAAACATCATCGCCGAGAGCTCGAGGTCTTTTGCGAGCGCGCTTGCGGCTCGCGCAAGCCGATTGGCCATCGACAGGGCCTCTCCGAGGTCGCCTCCTTCGAGCGCCTTCTCGAAATCGTTCAAGCGTTCGGCCGCCCGTGCCTTGAGGCCGGACTCGTACGGACCCAGCGCTTCGTCGTTGACGCCACCCAGAAGCTCGGACACCTCCTTGGCGATTTCCTCGAGCTGGCCGCGGAGCTCCCCTGCCAGCGAGTCCTCGTCTGAGGCCGCCCGGTCGACTGCTTTTTCGCCAACCCGCCGCGCTTTGTCGGCGAGGCGCTGCTGCTCTACTTCGAGATCGCGAATGGTATCCATCGCCTTCATCAGTGCACGCTCGCGGGGCCCAAAGCGCGCCTCGACCAGCGAGTCCTCACTCTGAGCAAGGGCCTGCGTCATCGCATCGATCGTTTGATCCAGCTTGGTCAGCGCGGCCTCCGCCGCATCCAGGTCACCGCTGGCAAGCGCTTCGCGGAGCGTTTGAAGGGCGTCGGTCGACTTGCTCGCCTGCTCTGACTGCTGGTTGACGAACTCTCCGGGGACGTATCGCATGGCTTGCCGAAGCTGTTCGCGTAGCGCATCGAGTCGGCGATCGGCGCGATCGAGGGCGGCCATCAGTGCGCGCTGCAGCTCTGGGGTCTGCCCACGCCGCAGCTCGCCGATGAGTGAGGCGATCTCGCGGCGCAGCTGCTGCATCTCTCGCGCGATCTCGGCGGCGTCGTTCAAGCGAGCCTCGCTGATGAGATCGGCCACGATGAGCGTGTCCTTTTCGAGCTCGGCCACCACGGATTTATCCTGCTGTTTTCGGGCTTTGGTTTGCTCGCGGCTTCGGTACGATGCGCCTTCTCGCTGATGGGCCCGTTCGAGCCGCTTCCTCATGTCCAGCAGCAGAGGGACGGTCCTCGGGCCGCGGTGGTCGCCGACGTCCGCAAGCAGCGCCTTGACGCCGTTATATGGAACGAACGTCGCCGCGCGGCGGTCTAACGCCTCGCGGAACCTGTCGGGGACAGGCTGCTCTAGGCGAGTCGCCAAGGTCTCCAGCAACGCATCCAAGAGCTTCTCGAGCTCGACGATTCGATCGCGTCGACGTGTGATGTCCGATGCGAGGGTGAGCGTGCGCACCGCAGAGCGACCAACGCCCGGACCGTCGACCCGATTGCCGTCCTTCGCCTCCAGCCAAACCGTCACCGCGTCGGCCGGAGCGAGGGCGAATTCGTCGAGGTGCACAACGGACTCGCCAAACAACTCCGTCTGCAATCGATCGGAGGGTGTCAGGACGGCCCTTCGAAGATGCTCGCCGTTCGGAAGCTTGATGATGAGGGTGAGCTCCTGGACGCCGTAGTCGTCGGTGGCTCGGTGCTGCAATTCGATCGGCTGGCGCGCTTCGACGACCAGGTCTTCCTGCGGAGCCACCATGGTAACCTGCGGCGCTTCATCGAGCTGCACACGGATCGACCGAGCTCGGTAGTCCACGCGACGCTCACCGCTGGTGGATTCGACGTAGATCTCGAGAGGACCGTCGGTGTCTGCGACGAACGACGCGACGAACTGACTGCCCACTCGGTCCGCCTGGACGTGGCGTCCGGGAAGCTCCAGGACCACGCGCGCGGCATCTCCAATCGGCGTGATCGTGTACTCGACCGAGGTCCCCCGCGGCACCGTCAGGCGGTCGGCATCTTCGACACGCTCGTTGCCGCGCTCCATGTACTCCGGGAAGAGCAGCTCCGCGTCGGTCCTCGCAACCACGTGACCGGTCTGCGGGCCGTCGACCCGGCCGGTTTCGGCGTTGAGGAGCGCATAGCGGCCGGCCGCGGCGCGATCGAAGTCCAGCGACCACCAGGCAACCGCGGCCAGCACCAAGGTCGCAGCCAACGCGGGTTGGATGAGCCATCGCCAAGGAATGAACTTGCGCGCGGGCGAATCATCGAGCGAGCGCAGCAAGCGAACGCGCTGCGCAACGACCAGCTCCCTCGAGAACGCGTTGTCCGCCTGAAGCTCGTAGGCGCTTTGAAGGGGCGACAGAAGGGAAGGCCGCTCGGCCGCCACCAGGCCGAGCGCCCCGTGTCCGCGAAGCCCGCGAAGCGGCTGAATCGACCAGGCCACCGCCGCGGTCGTCATCCCGAACACCACGCCCCAGCCGATACACAGCCAAACCAGCGGCGTCATCGGCCCCAGCACCCAGGCGACCAGCACGAACGAGGCCAGCCCCACGGCCGCCGCTGCCGCGGCGATCCGAAGCGCCAGCACCGTAGCGGCAGCGACCCGAAGCCGTCGCCGATACTCGGCGAGTTTACCGGTGGTGGAGCTCACCGAGCGATCGTAGCGCCGGGGGGAGGGGAGGCGCCAGGGGCGGGGGTCAATCGCGGTTCATAGCGGGGCGCGGAAAAAAGCGCGAGCCCGAAGGGCGAAGCCCGGCGCGAATGCGCCGGCAAGGCAGCGCGAAGCGAATGCCGCGCCAGGCACGTTGCTC
>JABDJF010000187.1 GCA_013002645.1 Myxococcales bacterium | reverse complement strand
ACATCAGCGCGGAAGCCGATTGGTTCTAAAGCTCAGCGAGCCTTCTTCTTGGTGATCTTCCGCCGGCAGACCTCGTTGATGAGCCTCAGCTCTTCGATCTGCTCGTCGATCTGCTGCTTCTTGGCTTGTAGCTCGGCGATCATTTCCGCGCTTCGGGCGGCAGTGATTTCCAGTTGCTTGATCCGCCCTTCCCCCTGCTGCCCGTAGAGATCGAGGTAGTCCTTGGTGTCCTCGAGGGTGTAGCCGAGTGACTTGGCCCGAACGATGATGCGAAGACGAGCGCGATCGCGGCGCGAGTAGATTCGGGCGCCGTTCAGTCGCTTGGGCGAAAGAAGGCCTTTGGTTTCGTAGAATCGAATGGCTCGATGGGTGACCCCGAATTCCTCGGACAGGTCCGAAATCGAGAAGAAATCAGGGGCCTCGGCCTCTCCATGAGCCTCCACGAAGGCCTTGGCTGCCCCCTTCCGAGCCTTCTTGGTTGCCGCCTTCATCCGTCCGACGATAGCGCAGCCAGACTGCCACGACAACAGGTGATTTACGCGTGAAGAATACGATTGACGTATACGTAAAGCTATCGTAGAAGTCGTTTCTGCCCTCGGGCGAGGAGACCCAGATGGACAAGGCGATCATCACCTGCGCGCTGAACGGCGTGCTCACCAACCCGAAACAGCACCCGGTACCCGTCACGCCGGAAGAAATGGCCGCATCGGCGCGGGACGCGTACAACGCGGGAGCGTCGATCGTACACATTCATTTTCGCCGCCAGGAGCCCGGGATGGGCCACTTTCCTTCCTGGGATCCGGAAGTCGCAGCTGCCGCTAGCGACGCGATTCGTGAGGCCTGTCCTGGCATCATCATCAACCAAACGACGGGCGTCATCGATGAAGATGTGTCGGGGCCGATTGCTTGCCTTCATCGAATCAAGCCAGAGATCGCTGCGTGCAACGCGGGCAGCCTGAACTACCTCAAGCTCAAGAAAGACAACACCTGGGCCTGGCCGCCGATGGTGTTCCTCAACAGTGTCGACAAAGTACAGAAGATGCTCGACGCGATGGAAGAAACGCACACGACCGCCGAAATGGAATGCTTCGACGTCGGCATCGTCCGCTCGGTCGGCCTCTACCTTCGAGCCGGAATGGCCAAAGAGATGCACTACAATTTCGTGATGGGTGTCGCTTCGGGTATGCCTTGCGACCCCGAGCTGCTCTCGCTCTTGATGAAGTACAAAAGCGGCGATGCGCACTGGCAGGCAACGCTCATCGGCCGCGAAGAGATCTGGCAGACCCATCAGCGGGCTGCCGAGCTCGGCGGCATGCTCCGAACTGGCGTCGAAGACACCTTCTACCTTCCGAATGGTGAGAAAACGACGGGGAACGGGCAGCTGATCGAGGCGCTCGCCGGCTGTGCGCGCAACGCCGGCCGGAAGGTCGCATCGCCGACGGAAGCCCGACAGATGCTGGGATTCAACTAGGGTTCGACATTGTCAGCGGATCGAGCCGGAGGTAAAGACGAGCCATGGCCAATAAGGTGTATCCAAACGCGAACGCGGCCCTCGATGGCTTGCTGAGCGACAACATGACCTTGATGTCCGGCGGCTTTGGCCTGTGCGGTATTCCCGAATCACTGATCGAAGCGGTCGCCAAGTCTGGCGTCAAAGGCCTGACGGTCATCTCGAACAACGCCGGCGTCGATGGCATCGGCCTTGGCGTGATGCTGGAGACGCGCCAGATCGTGAAGATGGTCTCTTCGTATGTCGGCGAGAACAAGCTCTTTGCAAAGCAGTTCCTCGACGGTGATCTGACGGTGGAGTTCAACCCACAGGGCACCTTGGCGGAGCGGATTCGCGCGGGTGGTGCCGGAATTCCCGCGTTCTTTACGAAAACCGGCGTAGGGACTTCGGTCGCCGAGGACAAAGAGGTCCGCGAGTTCGACGGCGAGCCGTACGTCATGGAGCGGGGCCTCGTCGCCGACGTCTCCATCGTACACGCGTGGAAAGGCGACACCGAAGGCAATCTCATCTATCGAAAGACCGCGCGAAACTTCAATCCAATGATGGCTACTGCCGGCAAGGTCACGGTCGCCGAGGTCGAGCATCTGGTCGAGCCCGGTGAGCTCGCGCCCGATCAGATCATGACCCCGGGAATCTTCGTCAATCGCATCATTCACTACGCAAACCCCGCTAAGCATATCGAGCAACGGACCACGCGCCCGCGCGCCTGAGGAGAAGACGATGGCTTGGACCCGCGACCAAATGGCTGCACGTGCCGCGCGAGAGCTTCGCGACGGCTTCTACGTGAATCTCGGAATCGGCATCCCGACTCTCGTCTCCAACCACATTCCTGATGGAATGACCGTCCAGCTCCAAAGTGAGAACGGCATGCTCGGAATGGGCCCATTCCCTTACGAAGGCGACGAGGACGCCGACTTGATCAACGCTGGCAAACAGACCGTGACCGAGCTGCCCACGACCAGCTTCTTCTCGAGCGCCGAGTCGTTCGCCATGATTCGCGGCGGCCACATCGATCTTTCGATTCTCGGGGCGATGCAGGTTGCCGAAAACGGTGACCTCGCGAACTGGATGATCCCCGGAAAGATGGTCAAGGGGATGGGTGGCGCCATGGACCTGGTCGCAGGGGTTCCTCGCGTCGTCGTCGTGATGGAGCACACGGCCAAGGGCAAGCCCAAGCTCCTGAAGCGCTGCACCCTGCCACTCACCGGCACTCACGTGGTGGACTTGCTCATCACCGACCTCGGTGTGTTCGAGATCGACAAGAAGGGCGGCGGCGGCATGACCCTGGTCGAGCTGGCCGATGACGAGACCCTCGAGCAAATTGCCGAGCGCACCGAGGCCGCGTACAGCGTCGCCGCGGGGCTCTAGCCAAAGAGCAGGAGCACGAACGGATCGGGAACCCAGCGTTCGGCCCACCGGCTGAAAACCTCACCAAGCCGAGCCAGCATGGCGCGGATCATACCAGCAAGTGCGACCGTCAGCGCCGGCGGCGGATCGCGATGAACGTCAGGTCGTCAGGCTTCGATGGAGCGCCTTCCGTGGGCGCCTCCATGCGACGACGCCCGAGGGCGGCCAAGCGGTCGACGGCCCCTGCAAGCGGGCCTTTGCGCAAGTGCTCGACGATCTCGTTGACGTGAAGATTGTCACTGAGCCCGTCGCTGGCCAGAACGACCGTATCGCGCAGTGCCAAACCAAGCGTGGCACCGAGCTCGATTCGCATGTCCTTCCCCCCCAAGAGGTTGGATACGATGTGAAGGTCTTCGTGGTGCAGTGCGTCTCCAGCATCCAGCAACCCTGCTTCGACCGCGTAGCCGACCGGAGAGTGCGGGATGGTCTGCCATTTGATGCGTCCGCGCTGCCCGGTCACGAGCACCATCGAATCGCCCGCGTGATAGGACCGCATCTTGTGGCCCTGCACTTCGACGACCGCAAGGGTCGCCGCAGCTCCGGTCCCAAGCGCGGAGATCGCGCGGTCCGCCGATTCGAAGCCATTGATGATCGCTCCTCGCAAATCCGTGGCCCCAGTGCCGAGCTGAGCCACGGATTCACAGACCGCCTGAACCGCGAGCTTCGCTGCTTCGGCTCCGCCCGGATGGCCACCAGCGCCATCGGACACGACCGCTACACCGGCCTCGCCGACGATCGAGATCAAGCCAGCGGCATCCTCGTTGGGGCCCTCTCGCTCGGGTTTCCGAATGCTGAGCACCACCGCCTCGCAGCCGCCGAGCTCGAAGCGCTCTCCCCGCGCCATGTCCACATCTTCGAAGATGTGGGCTTTGCTCACAGCGAGGCTCTTTTGCTGCGGATCGTGCTTCGAAGTGCCTTGGGCGCCACCGCTTCGAACGCCCTCCGCATCTGCACGCCGTCCCGAAAACGCTTGCGCTCCCGAACCTCGATCGCACGGCGAAGAAAGACGATGAAGTCCCGGCTGACCGTGCGGCGAAGCCTTTCGGCGCCGGGCAGCGGCCAATCGAACGGCCATGCGGGGAGCTCACCCGCAAACATGCGGTAGATCAGCAGGCCCATCGAGAATACGTCAGAACGAAATGACGGCTTTCCCATTGCCTGCTCGGGCGCGATGTAGCCAACGGTGCCCTGCCCGGAGCCCATGATCGTTCGTGTCCGGAGCGCGACCTTCGCGATGCCGAAGTCAGCCAAGCGTACATGCCCCTGCGGAAAGAGGATCACGTTGTCGGGCTTGATGTCGCAGTGAATGACTCGGACCTCGTGGGCGTACGCGAGGGCATCGAGCAGCTGCTCGGCGTACGAAAGCGCCGTTTTCGGGCCGAGGCGGTAGTGCAACCGGTCGGTCAGTGTCTGGTCTCCGAGCGGGGTCGCAATCACGAAATGTCCGTCGATCATCATGGCGTTTCGGAGCGGCAGGATGTTTTCGTGGTCCAGGCGCGCGGTGAGACGGACCTCGCGGTGAATGGCGTTCAGCGATTCCTTGTCGAGCTGATCGAGATTCGGCACCTTGAGCGCGATGGGGATGCCCTCAATCGTGTCATACGCCTCGTAGACCGTTGCAAACCCACCGGCGCCAATTCGGCGTCGAATCCGGTACTTGCCGAGCACTTGCCGGGCTTTGAGTGGCTGAGTCGGCGCGGCGATGTTCTTGCCGTGAAGCAGGGGTCGTTTCATGGGCGAAGGCTCAGAATGTCTTACGGATCGCTTTCAAGAGTGCAACCCCCTCGGGCCCCATCTCTTTCGCGATCCGGTCTGGAACGCCCTTCTGCTTTGCCTTGAAGGCAGCGAGCTCTTCCTGCGTGGGCTCGTAAATTTCGTACCCGTATCGCTCGAGGTTCTTCAACAAGACCGGCTCGATCTTTCTCACCTGACCTCGCCCCCACACCGTGAGATCGTGAGGCAGTGTGGTGAGCACTTGCTGGATGTCTTTGGGAAGGCTGTCGAACCACTTCTTCGAGTACACGAGCAGCGCCGGCTGGTAGCAATGGCGGCTGAGAAAGATGTGGCGCTCGCCTTCCTTGAGGCCCTGATACCAACTGGCCGCCATGGCAAAGAGAGGCGTGTTGTCGAAACCGTCGACGACCCCGGTTTGCACGCTCATCAGCGTGTTTCCGTTGTCGATTGGGACCGGCGTCGCGCCGAAGGCCTCGTAGGTTTCGACGTGCACCATCGACTCTTGAGAACGGAACCGAATCCCGGCCATATCGCTTGGCTTGCGGATCTTCTGGTTGCTGAAGTAGGAACGGTATCCGTTCTCCGCCCAGATTCCGAAGATCAGCCCGCGCTTCGCAAGGACCTTCTTGACCTGCTCGGTCACTTCTGCGGTGTCGAGCGCTTTGTCCGCGCTCGCAAATGTCTCGAAGACGTAGGGTGCCTCGATGACGTTGACCTCTCGTACGATCGAGCTCATGCCACCGACGGAGCCAGCAAACGCCTGCATGCTCCCCATCTGAACCCTGCGCGCCATCGACCGCTCGTTCCCGCGTCCGAGCCGAAGCTTCACTTTCAACCGGCCGTTCGTCTTTTCCTGGACCTCCGCCTTGAAGCGTTGGAGCTGTTGGGCCCAGGGGCTTCCTTTCGGAGCCACGGTACCGACTTCCATCATGAATTCGGGGTCGTCCGCAGTGGCCGGTCCGACGGTGGCCAGGCAAACGGCGAGCAGCGCTCCGAGAAAGGGGATCGGTTTTCGCATGAGGGACTTCCTAGTCAGTTGCGGAGGGTAAACAAAGGGTCGAAGCCCGTGGTCGGCTCGGTGGTCGAGGACCCTAACCGAATTCTCAGCCCGCGTCTTGCGTCAGAAATGCCCGGACTTGACCGCAGCGGTGTCTAGCGCAGAATCCCGGCGTGGCATTCCCAACAACCGCGATGCTGGGCATGACGTTCATCGTTTTCGCGGCCGCAGCCCCGGCCTCCGCCAACAGCGCCGGTGACGCGCAGCTGGCGGCCAAAAGCTCAAATTTGCGCCACTGAAGGAGTGACTCTGATGGATGACGCAATTGCAGGATCCTGCGTGTGCGGCGCGGTGGCCTTCCGGATCACAGGCCCGTTTCGTGGGTTTCAGTACTGCCACTGCAGCCGGTGCCGTAAGAAGACCGGCTCTTCGCACGTAGCAAACATCTTCGTACCCGTGGATCAGTTCAGCTGGGAGCGCGGAGAAAACAAGGTCCGCCGATTCGAGCTTCCCACGGCCAAATATTGGTCGACGGCTTTTTGTACGGATTGCGGCTCGGCCATGCCCTGGCTGACGAAGAACGGAAAAGTAGTGGTCGTCGGCGCCGGTGCGCTCGACGACGATCCGGGGATCAAACCCAAGTTCAGCGTCCACTACGACTCCCGGCCCCCCTGGTACGTACACGTCGCGGATCTCGAAATGCACGGGACGATCCCCCAATCCTAAGTTACCCTCGCAGCTCAGTGTCGAGTGGAGGTATGCGGATGTCGCGTGAGCGTGTGGGATGGGTTGGTTTGCTGCTCCTAGCAACGGGCTGCGGATCTTCCTCGGGGGCTGCGCCCATTGATCCCGTTGCAACCGCATACTGCGCGGCGTGCTCCGAGCTCACGACCTGCGAGCGCGTCGTCAACGAGACGATCAACGCCAACTGCACCGACGAAACACGCGCCTGGTATTCCTGCGCGACCGAGAATGCCTGTGACAGTACGGCCTGCGAAGCGGAGTGGGTCCAACGGGAGGTTTGCATGGGGGAATCGCCGGCCGACAAGGTGTTCGATCGGATTCGGCTTCTCGGGCCTTCGGCCAACCTCGGTCATCGTGGAACCGGCCCGACGCGCGCGGGCCATCCCTTTCCGGAGAACTCGATTTCTTCGTTCCTCGCGGCGCTGGACGCAGGGGCCAACGGCGTCTCGCTCGACGTGGAGATCACCTTCGATGGGAAGCTGATCGTCATGCACGACGATACGCTCGATCGAACGACCAATTGCACGGGCTGTGTGAGCGCAATGACCTTCGACGAGGTTCGAGCCTGTCGCTTGCTCGATGGCGATGGCGCGGTGACCGAACAACAGCCGCCTCGCTTGCTCGAGGTCTATTCCGCGATCGGTGACAACGCGATCATGGACGTGGAGCTCAAGGTTTATGGCTCGGAGTGTTTGACCGACACGACGGGGCCCGAGCAGTTGGTCGCGGCCGTGCTCGACGAAGTCACCCTCATCGGCGGGGAAGCTCGAACCATCTTCTCCTCGTTCGATGAAACCGTCGTGGAGCTCGTGAAGCAGGCGCGCCCCGGCTACTACTCCGCGCTCCTCTCGTCCAATCCCGGGCCGGAGCTCGTCGAAACGGCATTGAGCTTGGAGCAGGATGCGATTCACCCGCTCTTCTCCGTCTCGGCCGACACGGTTCAGGCAGCGCTCGACGCTGGCCTGCAGGTCAACGTTTGGACGGTGAACACGGCCGAATCGATGCAGGACCAGCTCGACAAGGGCGCGACCGCGATCATCACCGACGACCCGGCAGTCTTGGCCGAGCTGCTCGGACGCTAGGCGCCAAGCATAGGCCAGGGCGCCGCCGCTTCGATCTCCAGCGCGAGCTCGAGAAGCGTTCGTTCATCACCGAACGGCGATGCGAGCTGGACGCCCAACGGCATTCCATCCTGGCTCTGGCCGAGCGGCAGCGAGATGGCGGGGGCCCCCGACACGTTCTGGGTTGGGGTGAACGGGATGAACCATTTGAGGCGCTCCAACGCCGTGTCGAACGAAACCTCGGGGCCGATGTAGCCGTGCTCGGGCGATGGCATGGCAACGGTGGGGTTGATCAATACGTCGAATTCGTCGAAGCAGCGGGCGTATCGATGTGCGAACTTTCTCAGACGCCAAATTGCCGCAGGTGCCCCCGAGACGTTTTCTTTGAAGTAGCCCGCCAGCCCTTCGGTGAACTCCTCGACTCTCGTCCTGTCGAAATCAGGGTGAACGAGCTGCTTGCCAAACCGCGTCGCCGCGAAGCTGAGCATCGACCAGAACAAGAAAAAGTCTTCGAGGAACCCATCGTCGAAGGGGCGCGCCACGCGCTCGACCGAATGGCCAAGACCTTCGAGCAGCTTCGCGGTGTCGGTCACGGCGGCCACGCAGTCCGGGTGTGATGGCGTGATTTCAACGAGGTCCGTGAAGAAGCCAATACGCAGTCGCCGGCCAGGGTGGGTCACAAGCCCGATTTCGGGTAGCTTCGGGTTCCGATAGTGACGCTCTGCGGCGTGGTAGAAGACGGCCGTATCCCGCACCGAGCGGCTCAGCATCCCTTGGTGTACGATTTTGACGGGGAAAAGCGCCGCGCCTTCCACGTCGACGAGCCGGCCGCGCGACGGCTTCAGGCCCACCAGCCCACAGCAGGACGCAGGAATCCGTGTCGAGCCTCCGCCGTCATTGGCGTGTGCGATCGGAACGACCCCAGCGGCCACGAGCGCGGCAGACCCACCGGAAGAGCCTCCGGGAGAGTGACCCAATCGCCACGGATTGTGCGTAGGGCCATAGACCAGCGGCTCGGTCGTTCCGGTGAGCCCGAACTCGGGCATCGTGGTCGTTCCGAGGTTGATCAGACCAAGCGACGAAAACTGCTCGACGAAGGGCGAGCTTCTGTCAGAGGGGCGGTCCGGGAGCCCCCGGGATCCATGCCGGAGCGGCGCGCCTGCAACGGCTTCGTTGTCCTTGATGAAGGTAGGCACGCCGGCGAGGACCCCCGATCGAGACTGCCCTGCTGCTTGACGTGCAGCAAGGAAAAGCGGAGCAGCGATCGCGTTGAGCGAAGGGTTCACCCTCTCCGCCCGCGTGATGGCTGCGTCGACGGCCTCGTCCGTGCCGATCTCGCGGCTTTCGATGCGCCGCGCGATTTCGACCGCATCGGCAGTCCCGAGCACATCGTCGCAGAAGGCGCTTACCCGCCTTTGTCCCTTCACACGCTCAGCTCGCACATCGAGCCATTATCACATAGCCTCGCGCCATGGCATCCGGATCTACCAAGGCGATTTTGGCCGCGTTTTTCGCCAATCTCGGCATCGCGATCGCGAAATTCGTCGGTTACGCATTCACATCTTCCTCGTCGATGTTGGCCGAGGCCATCCACTCGGTCGCCGATACGTCGAATCAAGCGCTGCTCCTGCTCGGAAGCCGGCGAGCCACCAGGGATGCGACGCCAGAGCATCCGTTCGGCTTTGGACGGGAGCGATATTTCTGGTCGTTCATCGTCGCGCTCGTGCTCTTCACGCTAGGCGGGCTATTCGCGATCTACGAAGGCGTGCACAAGCTCGGCGAGGCGAGCCACGAGGTCTCCAATGTCGAGTGGGCGATTGGCATTCTCGTCTTCGGCATCCTTTTGGAGGGTTACTCGTTTCATACCGCTGTGAAAGAGTCACGAGCGATCAAGGGGCAGGCCTCTTGGTGGGAGTTCATTCGCCACTCGCGTACGCCGGAGCTTCCGGTCGTGCTCCTCGAGGACCTCGGGGCGCTCGTCGGCTTGGCGCTCGCACTGCTCGGTATATCTACTGCAGCCATCACCGGCGATTCCCGATGGGACGCCTATGGCACCATCTCGATCGGGGTGCTCCTCGTCGTGATCGCCACCGTCCTCGTCTTCGAGATGAAAAGTCTCTTGATCGGTGAGTCGGCGCTCAGGAGCATGCGCAAGACAATCGTCCGGGCAATCGAAGAGACCCCGAACGTCAATCGACTCCTTCACATGCGCACGCAGCACATCGGTCCCGACGAGCTCCTGGTGGCCGCCAAGGTCCAGCTCAGACCAGGCCTCGACACAGCGAAGGTCGCGGCGGCGATCAACCATATCGAACGACGGATCCGGGAGGCCGTCCCGATCCATTGCATGATCTATCTCGAGCCCGACGTATTCGACCCCGATCATCCCGACTTCGCAGGCGGCTGAGCTCGACCTACCACTCGATGATCGCGGCGCCCCAGGTGAAACCAGAGCCGAAAGCCACGGTGGCGATCTTCATGCCGCGTTCGAGCCTTCCCTCTCCCTGTGCTTCAGCGAGCATGATCGGGATGGTCGCAGCAGTGGTGTTGCCGTAGCGCTCGATGTTGTGGAAGAGCTTGTCCTCGGGAATGCCGAGCTGGGTGGCGACGTACTGATTAATTCTCAGATTCGCCTGATGAAAGAAGAACAGATCAACGTCGTTCAGTGTCAAACTTTGCTTCTGGAACTCCTTCATGAGGGCGCCGATCATCCGTTCGACGGCGTTCTTGAAGACCAGGCGCCCTGCCATGCGAGCAAACATGTGCGCGGGATCGACCTGACCCACGCCTTCTTCGTTTTGCGGAATGAAGGGCCGTTTGCTGATGTCCCAGATCTTTTGAGAAAGCGCGTCGGCATGACGCCCATCGGCCCCGAGGTGCCAGCCCCGAACGCCGCGGTCTTCGTCCGTCGCGCTGACGATGACCGCGCCCGCACCGTCCCCGAACAGCGAAGCTACGTCGCGCCCGGCCGTGCTCAGATCGAGTGCCGCCGAGTGAACCTCGGCGCCAACCACAACGACGTTGTCGACGGAACCGGACTGCACCATCGATGCTGCGGTCGCGAGGCCGTACAAGAACCCGGAGCACTGATTTCGCACGTCCAGGCAGCCGACGAAATGGCCGACGCCGTCGTCGGTCAGCCCGAGCTTGGTTTGAAGGTAGACTCCCGACCCCGGAAAGGCATGGTCTGGCGACAGGGTCGCAAAAATGATCATTCCGATGTCGGTCTTCGCAAGCCCGGCTCGTCCGAGGGCCATCTCCACGGCGGGGACGGCCAGATCCGAGGTTCCGACCCCCGCGGGCGCGAAACGGCGTGCTTCGATACCGGTGCGCTTCTCGATCCATTCGTCACTGGTCTCGATTCCGTAGCGTTTGGCGAGCTCGTCATTGCTGACAACGTCCTCCGGCACGTGGAAGCCGGTTCCAGAAATGTACGCGTTGGGCAAGGTCCCTCCAAGTCGACTTGTCGTGTGAGTATGCCAGCAATCGCATCGCGTCTGGCGAGAATTCCGATTGGTCGACGGCGCAAATCCGGTCTGGCAGGATGCCTGCTTCCGGGGAGGTGGTCGGACCGGACGCGAGAGTATTCGACGGGGTC
>JABDJF010000166.1 GCA_013002645.1 Myxococcales bacterium | reverse complement strand
CGTCTTCGAAAGGGCGGCGCCCTCGACGTCCGTCCTCGGCGTGGGACTACGATCCCCGGCGCCTTGTTTCGGGTGCGCGATTGGCAAGGGCTCGACGCCAAAGAAGGTGTGTCGGGCGGGTACTACCGACACGTCTCCGTCACCGCGCTCACCGATGACGGGCGCGCTCATCCGGCGACGACGTACCGGGTCTGCGATGCACGTGTGGGCTCCTTCGTGGCTCCCTCGCCGGCATACCGCCAAATGGTCATGCGCGGCCTTTCGCGTTTCGGGCACCGCCACGATGGGTTTCTCGAGGCAGCCATCAACGCCCCTGCTTCGGCAAGCCTCAGCGCGATTTTCGCCTACGGCACCTTGATGCGCGGCGAACGCAGTCATGAATTGCTGGCTTCGCAAGTGCTTCGCGCCCACAGTCCCGCTCGAGTCGGCGATGCAGCGCTCCTGCAGATCGATTGGTACCCCGGGCTCGTGCTCAGCGAGGGCGGAACTGTTTTCGGCGAGCTCTACGAGCTCCACGACATTGCCACAGCGCTCCAAGAGCTCGACTCATACGAGGACTTCATGGGCTACGAGAGCGCGAGCTCGCTGTACCGACGCTCCCTCGTCAGGAGCGTCACTTCGAGTGGCTCGACGCTCGCTTGGACCTACATCTTTCTGGGTGACGCGGGCCAGTTTCCCTTGATTCCATCGGGACGTTGGTCGAGTGCTTGACGCCTCGCGGCGAAGGCGTAAATTGGAGTTTCAGATGATCAACCACTGTGACAACCGCTACTTTTTCTGGTTCACCGACTGAGGTGGCCTGCGCGCGTTGTCGCTCAAAGGCCGCCTCTCAGGGCGGCCTTCTTGGTTTAACAATCTAAGGCCGTCGTGGGAGGGGCTGGGAGCCCGACCGATGGCACGTACCGTTAGAAACCAAGCTCGAGACCGGCACTCTCAAATTCGAGCCAGAGCGCTCCGAAAGGCGACCGTCGTGCATGACGGTTCCGCGTTCCAGCTCGCGGCGGATTTGCGTGCCTATGGTTTCGACGTGGCCGAAGGGCCGCTGCTCGCGTCCGCCACGCTGCGCGGCAACCTCGGCAGTCTGGCGGTGATCGCGACCCGTCCCGGTGCGACGCGAAGCGAGCGCATGCAGAACTGGACGCGCCAACTCTGCTGGGACGGGGCCACGCTCCTGGCGGTTGGCGCCGCAATGGGCCCGGTCGCCGAGTTCTTCGGTAGCCGGCGCGCCACGCCCGCCCCTGAACCGGTCGGCGGCCGTTTGTCCGACGCGAACTGCGGGGCGCAAGGCCTCTTCACCGGCTTGCCCGAGACGTTCCGCCTCGCGCTCCCGGCCGGAGACCGCCTCCCCGCTTCCGAGCTCAGCTCCGAGCTCCGAGCAACTGCGCAGACCCACGACGGCGAGCTCATCGGCGCCTCGCACGTCTTCCGCCCGGTGCACCTGCTACACGCGGGAGCGATGGAAAGCGCCGACGTCCGCTCGGCGGTTCTCAACAACTTGTTGAGGTTGATCAGAGAGAACGGCGGGCGGGCTTTTTAGCAGGGACAGCGACAGCGGCAGCGACTGGGGGCTGACGCTGACGCTGGCACTGCCACTGATACTGACGCTGGCACTGCCACTGCCACTGACGCTGATACTGACGCTGGCACTGCCACTGCCACCTGCCGGTGTGCTACGGAGTCCGCATGGCCGACTCGCTCGTTCTCACGGACCTCGACGACGAGGGGGTTCTTACCGTCACGATGAATCGTCCCGAGCGGCGGAACGCGTTCAACTCGGAAGCGTTTCTGGCGCTTCGCGATGCTTTCGTGACAGCCAACGCGGACCCGCGGGTTGCGGTCGTTTTGCTCACGGGTGCGGGCGATGATTTCAGCTCGGGGCTCGATCTTTCGGCGATCGACATGAATCCGGAGGGGGACCCGCCGTTCGAGCTGATGATGGATGCGATCTGCGCGTTCGATAAGCCTCTGGTCTGCGCGGCAAACGGCTGCGCGATCGGGTTCGGCGCGACCGTCCTCTTTCACGCCGATGTCGTCTATCTGGGGAAGAGCGCCAAGCTGCGCTTTCCTTTTGTGAGCCTCGGGCTGGTTACCGAGGCCGCGGCTGCCTATCTGGGGCCGGCGACGATCGGCCACAAACAGGCCGCAGAGCTGTTGTTCACCGCGGAGCTCTTTGGAGCGGACAAGGCACTCGAGTATGGGATTGCGACGCAGATCTTCGATGACGACGCGCTTTTGCCACGGGCGCTCGATAAGGCGCGGCAAATGGCGCAATGGCCGATCGACTCTCTGGTGGCGATCAAGCGAATCATAAAGGCCTTGCACGGTGACAAGGTCGCCCTCGCACGAAAGCTCGAAATGGAAGGGTTTGCAGAGCTGATGGGGTCTGCGGCCAACATGGAAGCGTTCTCCGCGTTCATGGAGAGGCGCCCGCCCGACTTCAAACAGTTTCGGAAATAGCCGCCCGCTTGCTCGCGTGCAGGGCGATGAAGAGCACGATCGCGATCAAGCCGAGGAACATGCCGCTCCACAAGGTGAACTGCCCGTACTGACTGGGAATGAGCCAGCCAAACCATTGGAGCGCGCAGAAGCCAAGAACAGCGGCTGCGATCAGCGACCAATCCCTGCTCCCCCCTGGCCCAGCCCGTGAGGCGAGCAGCAACGGCCAGATGAACAGGATGTGCAGGTAGTAGTTCGCCGGATAGAAATAGATCGGGATCATCAGAGTGCCGATCACCGCGGCGTCGGCGAGGCGCAATCGCCTGCACGCCGCGACGCCGAGCAAGGTGTAGAACAGCATGCCGGCGATCGTGATCCATCGCCGGTCTCTCATCGTCTGCGCGGTCAACGGTCCCCATTGTTCGGGGTCCTCGCCTCGGGCGTGGAGGTTGTGCCAGAGGTTGTCCGGCTCATAGCTCACCGAAGCGATCAGCCCGATGTGATTCACGTTGGGCTTGTTGGCGTGCATCGATATCTTCTGGGACCACGCGCTCCAGGACCGCTCGATACCGAACCTACTGGCCGACAAGCCTCCGAGAACCACGACCACGACGAAGACCCCGGCACCAACCTTGGCCAGCGGAAGCAGTTGCAAAAAAGGACTGGGCTCGCCCCTGCCTGCTCGGCGTCTTCGGACGGCTGCCAGTGATCTCCAAGCGACCGGCGCAGCCAAGAACACGAGCGCAAGGACGGGAAACGCGCGAATCATGGCGCCCCAACCGAGGAGAAGCCCTGCAAGGTACCAGCGCCGCGATGCCAGCGCGCACACGCCGAGCCCGAGCAGGACCATCCAGTCGTTCCGGAGCGTCGAGCCCCCCCAGTTGCTCCCGAATTGGTAGATCGTCGTGGCCCCATAGGCGACCAAGCAAACGAGCGCCGTACGCAGCCCGAAGGTGCGCCACGCCACGACGAAGAAGAGCAGCAACAGGAGAGGATCGAGAAGCGCACCCCAGAGAAACGTGGCTTCGCTTGCCTCTGCCGAGCCATAGATGGCGTGCGCGACGAGCAGCCACGCCGGCGTCGCATTCCCACCGTGGTCGCGCAGGCTGTTCAAGTAGGCCCCGCGTCCCATGGTCTTCCAAAAATAGGACATGTCCTGTTTGAACTCGGTCCATCGCTCGGGGGAAAAGCGATCCTTCACGGCGTGAACCTCTTCCTCAACGTCGGAAACGGTTCGCATTTCGTAGTCTCGTAAGTCCCTAAGCTGGGTGCCCTCGATTCGCTCTAGCGATCCGTCGAGCTCGTCTTCGGCGTACGCCTTCACACTCGCGAGATACACACCGTCATAGCCGAGCTCATCGAAGTACTTCACGAACGGGAAGTACACGCGCATGTCCCAGGTATGAACGTAGGTTGGTTTTCGGGCGTCGACGTCGTAAAACTGTGGATGACCGAAGTTATAGAACGTCAGTATCGCCATGAAGGCCACCGCGGCGAGGAGGCCGGTTAGCAGTCCTTGGCGGGCGTGCACCGGGCGTAGGCCGAGCCGCAGGACCACCGCGCAGGCCACCGCCGCGCAGACCGCGCGGGACACGTTGATCACGCCCGTTTCGACCGGCCAGATCCGTGCAATCGAGTAGCCGGCGATCGCGACGCTAAGCAGAGTCGCCACCCACAGGAGCGTCGACAGCGGCTTTCGGGCGTCGCGTCGGTGAAGGAGCACGGCCAAGATGGCCATCAGGCCAAACAAGAGCAATGAAAGCCGTGCCCAGAACGAGGACTCGAACGCGAGCAGAACCGAAACCTTCGGCGGCCAGACCGAGGGGGTCGCGGAGAAGAGTTGGAACTCGCTGGCGCTCACGCTGGCATCGCCACCGATTGCGCTCAGCTTTGCATAGCGCGCGCGCCCGCCGAGGCCGCTTTTCCATCGAGCGCGAAGGCCTTGCGGGCCTACGGCAGGTGCAGTCCATAGCGTCGTGAAGCGCTCGCCGTCTTCCGAAGTTGCGAGAATGAACTCGTCGTTGTTATCGCCTTGAACGTAGACCGCCTCGATCGGTGTCAGTTCGCCGAGGTCGAAGATCGCGTAGGCGCGGCTTCCGCGGAAGATGGCGGCCGTCTCCGAGTTCCAGGCGCTGCCTTCGAACGAGCGCGTTCCGTCCGTCAGGCGGCCGACGTGGACGACGTGCTGCGCCTCCACCGGCGCATCGAGTCGGATCTGCTCAGGTGGCGCCTCCCGTGAGCACCCTGCCGCAGCAACCCAAAGCAAACCCGCGATGCCCACCGTGATTCGCTTCATGGCCGCCGAATCCGTAGCAGGCTGAGCCGTCTCGGAGAAGGCCGTCGTCTACACCAGGAATCGGAGCGACCCGCCGTTGGGGGCCTGACACAAAATGACAATTCCGAATCCGACAACAGCGATATTGCAGTAATCCTTCCTCATTGGAAAACGCAAATCGGCGATGCACAGCGCGTTCCCCTGTCCTTGCGAGACCTTACGCGCCTCACCCGTGCTGCGTCGCGCCGGCTATGCCGCGGATGCAGTCCCAGGACTGGATGAACGCCGGAATGCACCGTGTTTGACGCGCCTCGACATAACCGCTACCTCCGACGCCTGGAGCGGGGAATGTGGGTGTTCGTGGTGTACCCCGCGTTATCAACGGAGAGAATCACTATGACCAAAAACATTTTTCGATTGGGCCTAGTCCTCGCGCTCTGCGGGGCCATGACGGCTTGCAAGAAGGCACAAGAAACAGCCGATGAGGCTGCAGCGGCAGCTGAGCATGCGGCGCACGCAGCGGGCGAGGCAGCCGAAGCGGCCGGTGAAGCGGCTGGCGAAGCCGCCGAAGCGGCTGGCGAAGCGGCTGGCGAGGCAGCCGGAGCGGCAGCCGAAGCAGCAGGGGACGCCGCGGAAGCTGCCAAAGGCGCGGCAGGGGACGTCGCGGACGCAGCCAAAGGCGCAGCTGGGGACGTCAAGGAAGCAGCTGAGGGAGCCGCCGCCGACACCAAAGCGGCCGCTGCCGACGCAAAGGACGGCGCCGAGGCAGCCGCTGCGGACGCCAAGGCGGACATGAAGAAGAAGATGGGCCAGTAAAGCACTGGGTTCTCAGACTCTTCAGCAAAAAAAGCCGGCTCCAACGAGCCGGCTTTTTTTATGGGCGCTCGGGCGTCGGCTTGCATCGCCCGCATGGCTAACTAGAACATGTTTCACTCCGGGCGCAGCGCCGGACCGCATGAGGCCATGTATTTCGACTACACCCCCGATCAAAAAGCGCTGCGCGACGAGCTTCGCGCGTACTTCGACCGGCTGATCACGGACGAGCTCCTCGCCGAGCTCGATCGAGCCGAGGGCGGCGGGCCTCTCTATCACCAAGCCATGCGGCAGCTCGGGGCCGATGGCTGGCTGGGCATTGGTTGGCCCAAGGAGCACGGCGGCCAGGGTCGTGGCCCGATCGAACAGTTCATTTTCTTCGACGAGGTGCAACGTGCCGGCTTTCCGATTCCCATCCTCACGCTGAACACCGTGGGTCCAACGCTCCTCAAGTTCGGGACGGAGGAGCAGAAGGCGAAGTACCCGCCGAAGATCCTCGAGGGCAACTGCCACTTCTCGATTGGATACACCGAGCCGGGGTCCGGCACCGATCTCGCTTCGCTTCAGACGAGCGCGGTGCGGGACGGCGACGACTACCTGATCAACGGCCAGAAGATCTGGACGAGCCTGGCCGATCACGCGGATTACATGTGGCTCGCCTGCCGAACCGACCCCGATGCGCCGCCGCACAAGGGCATTTCCATCATCATCGTTCCCGCCGATGCCGAGGGCGTCCAGATCACGCCGATGCACGCGCTTGGCGAGAACAACGTACACGCCGTGTACTACGACAACGTGAGAGTTCCGGTCCAGAACATCGTCGGCGGCGAAAACAACGGCTGGCACCTGATCACGACGCAGCTCAATCACGAGCGCGTGGCGCTTTGTTCGGTCGGGCCGCTCGAGAAGATCTACAGCGAAACCATCGCATGGGCGAAGAAGACACAGAATGGCGACGGCGGCATGGTCATCGATTTGCCCTGGGTGAAAAGCAACTTGGCCCGCGTCCACGCCAAGCTCGAGGTGCTCAAGCTGCTCAACTGGCAGCAGGCCTGGGGCATTGCCAAAGATGCGCTTTCGCCGGCCGATGCCTCCGCGATCAAAGTCTTCGGCTCTGAGTTTTACGTGGAAGGGTCTCGACTGCTGATGGAGATTCACGGTGCGGCCGGCGTGCTCCATCACAGCTCCGAAGGCGCGCTCCTTCGTGGGCGCCTCGAGAAGTACTACCGGATGTCGTTGGTGCTCACCTTCGGCGGCGGCACCAACGAGATTCAACGAGACATCATTTGCCAGGCGGGCCTTCGCATGCCCCGCCTCGGGCGACGCTGACGAGGCCCGACATGGATTTCTCATTCACCGAAGATCAGAACAGCATTCGAGAGCTCGTCAAGCAGGTGCTTGGCGACATCGTCACGGACGAGTCGCTCAAGGCGCTTGCCAAGGAGGGCACATGGTTCCACGAGCGCGCGTGGCGGCAGCTTGCCGAATCGGAAATGCTCGGGCTCGCGATTCCCGAAGCATACGGCGGAGCCGGGATGGGCTTGACCGAGCTGTGCCTATTGCTTCAGCAGGTCGGGCGGACGGTCGCGCCGATTCCCGCGATTGAGACACTGGTGTCTGCGGCGCTTCCCTTGGCGGAGTTTGGGACGTCGGAGCAAAAGGGCCGCTTTCTTGGCGGCATTGCGCAGGGACGCACGATCCTGACGCCAGCCTTGGTCGACACCGGGAGCCGCAATCCACTCAACCCTTCCGCAGTCGCCGAGGCCGACGGTGGGAACTGGCGCGTCCGTGGGCGTTTCAGCAATGTCGCCTACGCGGATCTCGCGGAGCGCATCATCGTGCCCGCGCGCACCGATCGCGGGTCGATCGTCGTGTTGCTGGTCGACCCCAAGGGAGAAGGCGTTCGCTTTGGGGAGCAGCGGGGCACCAACGGCCAGCCGCTCTGGCTTCTCGACCTCTTTGACGCTCCGGTCGCCGCGAGTGATCTGCTTGGTGGCACCGAGCGCGGCGAGCAAGTCCTTCGGTATCTCGTCGATCGCACCGACCTCGCCATTTGCGCGGTCGAATACGGAATCGCCGAGCAGGCGCTCTTCATGACCGCCACCTACTCCGGTGAGCGCAAGCAGTTTCGCGTTCCCATCGCGACGTTTCAGGGCGTGACCCAGCGGGTTGGTGATGCCTACATCGATGTCCAGGCCATGCGCTCGTCGATGTGGCAGGCCTGCTGGCGTCTCGATGAAGGCCTGGACGCCGCCAAAGAGCTCGCCGTGGCGAAGTTCTTCGCTTCCGAAGCGGGCGCCCGGGTCGTCGCCGCAGCTCAGCACGTGCATGGCGGAATGGGCTTCGACCGGGACTACCCGCTCTACCGCTACTTCATGACCTCAAAGCATCTGGAGCTCATGCTGGGCGGCACCCACGAAAGCTTGGCCAGGCTCGGCGAGCTCATCAGCGCATGAAAGCCCCTGCCTGGAAACCTCCGGTTGGTGGAACCGGTGGAACCAGGCAGGGGGGTTGGAATGAAGGAGAG
Source organism: Myxococcales bacterium (assembly GCA_013002645.1). Classification (GTDB taxonomy): domain Bacteria; phylum Myxococcota_A; class Polyangia; order Polyangiales; family Houyiibacteriaceae; genus SG8-38. The sequence goes on along the minus strand of JABDJF010000166.1, from coordinate 942 downwards.
GTTGTACCCTTGATATGACCGGTCTCCCGGTGTGTTACGGTTCACATCATGTCGGTCAGCACATTTCTCAAAACAGAAGCGCTAGCCAACGATTCAAAGAGAAATTTCATTCGCGACGTTTGGAATCGATTGGAGCGAGTTCCGGGCGGCAAGCGCTTGTACAGCCGTTTGGTAGGTCAGATGGCCCCGTACACCAGCTCCGTCTCCGCGGTGGTGCAAGAGCTCGGAGAGGGGTACTCCCGCGTCACGATTTCCGATCGCCGTGCGGTCCGGAATCACCTTTCATGCATTCACGCGGTGGCGCTCGCGAACCTCGTCGAGCTCACCGGCAACCTCGCCCTCGGCTACTCGCTCCCCAACGACGCACGCTTCATCGTCGCCGGCATGAATCTCGACTACATCAAGAAGGCGCGCGGAACCATCACCGGCGAATGTCGCACCCCGCCCATCGAATCCAGCGCAAGGCAGGAATACGAAGTCGAGGTCACGCTCCGGGATGAAGGCGGGGACGTCGTGGTGGAGGGGGTGTTGCGGACGCTGGTGGGGCCGAAGGTGGGGTAGGGGCCGGAGTGGCAGTGGCAGCGGCGGTGGCAGTGGCAGTGGCAGTGACAGTGACAGTGACAGTGACAGTGACAGTGACAGTGACAGTGACAGTGGCAGTGGCAGTGGCAGAGTGACAGTGACAGCGGCAGTGCCAGCGAGCGTGTGATTCTACTTTGTCATCGTGATCTCCTTTTTGGCTGTGAGTGGGGTCGGGCTTCGCCCTTCTGGGGAACCCCACTCACAGCCAAAAAGGAGATCACTCATGGGACTCATCATTCAGCAACGGGCGCTTCAGGCGGCGGGAGGGCTGCGACAGGTGCTTTCGGCGGTGCGGAAGCGGGATCGGTCGCTCTTCGACCAAATCCGTCGGGCGATGAACAGTGTCGTCCTCAACATCGC
>JABDJF010000118.1 GCA_013002645.1 Myxococcales bacterium | reverse complement strand
GGCGCGAACGTCGGCGTCGCCACCGCGGCGCCCTCTACGCGCAGTGTGGCGAGCAGGAACGGCCTGCGCGTGAATCGATCGACGATCTGGAAAGCCTGCCCCGCGGCGTCGAGTGGAATCGTGATGTCCAAGTCGAGCCGGTTGCCGGGCGCGAGCTCGAAGCCGTCAGTTTGGAGAGGTTGCCTCGTGTACATTCCGTCGACCGCGATGACCCGGGCCTCGAGCTCGGAGAAATCCGGGCGGTACACGCGACCATTGGATGTGTTGACCAACCGAAGCCGGATTCGTTCACCGGGGCGCACCATGAGCTCCTGATTCGCATCCCCGCTGACGGTCACGGATTGCCCCCAACGCCCGTCGTGGGCGAGATCGTGGCGGGTCACGAACCTCGGGTCGATCTGCCCATCCGGGCCCAGACGCCAATCGTCGAGGACCCAAACTTCATCACGGTCGTAAGGAAGGGGATCGGCGTCGTCCACGATCAGAACCCCATACAGGCCTCGTTCGACCTGCTCACTGGTTCGCACATGGGGATGAAACCAGAAGGTCCCTACGTCCTTCGGCGTGAAGCGATACGTGAACGAGCCCCCCGGGCGGACCGGATCCTGCGTCACCCCGGGCACGCCGTCCATGGCGTTGGGAACGCGAACCCCGTGCCAGTGGATGGTCGTCGGCTGCGGCAGGCGATTGCGGAGCTTCACCGCAATCGACTCGCCGATACGCACCCGCAAGACCGGACCGGGGACTTGGTCGTTGTAGGCCCAAACGTCGAGGAGCCTTCCGTCGAATTGCGGCACCGAGGTCGGCGCGGCTGTCAATTCGAAGGTTCGCACAATGGTCGATGCGGGCGCAGTCGACGCGTACGCCAAGGTCAACTCCTGCGCCAAGCCCTGACGTGTCTCGGCCTCCGGGTCCTTCGCCGTGTCGTCCTTAAGTGGGCGCCGCGAGCTTGCCACGACAGCGGCCAGAGCCACGAAGAGAAGCGCAACCGACAACCTCTTGAGCTTCGTCATGGGACAACTATGGCGTGTCGCCTTCGGATTCCAATCCGGGCGATTCTTCGACCACATGGCCTCGAGAGCGGCGTTGAATCTCTGCCGGCACCCCGGGGCGCCCACTGGTGATCTCGATGGTGCCGGGCCGCACCTCACGAATCCGCACTTCTTTCAAATACAAGGGGCAGCTCTCCATGTCGTGGAACGCCCGTGCTTTTCCAAAGGCGTGGTGACACCGCATGTGGTTGAGCACCGTCTCGGTGTCCGCGCCCTCGACCAGGAAGAGCCGCACACCGGTGCGAGTATTCTCGACGCGGACCACCTCTTCGAGGATGGGGCACATGGCTCGATCCTGGTGAGGCGACCGCGTGCACTCGGATGCTTCAAACGTCTCGAGCAACTCCGCCGCTTTCCGATGCTCATCGGCGTGTTTCGTGTACTGGCGAGCTCGTGTGACGCGCAGCCCGCTACTCGTCTCGCTGGCGGCGTCCTGGCGCCCCGTGACTCGATCTGAGTACGGCACAGAGACCTCGCCCGGGAACGAAGGGTCGCCTGTTCCCACCGCTCTCGCCGAGAGGTCTTCGTGCTGGCTGGCCGCCGCGCGGTTCTCGGCCGCGCTCATTTCCGACGCACTCACCGGAGTTCGAGCGGTCTCCGCTGGCCGCGGCGAGCCGGCACATCCCGCTGCTGCCAAGGCAAGGGTGGCTCCAATGCCCGTCACGACTCTCGGGAGGAGCCGGACGTTGCCGATGAATACGATCGTCATGAACCTTCGCTAGTGCTTGTGCGCTGCGTGGTTTTCGCCGCCCACGACCTCGCCGCAGTCGAGCATCTTTGGGCCATAGTACGGGTTGCGCACGTTCCCATGTTTCTGCACCCAACTGGCTTTGGCCATCGCGCAATAGAGCACGTCCATGTCCTTGGGCTTGGACATCGTCACCCACATTGCCATCGGCATGGAGAGCTTCTTGAACGCCTCCCTCGCATCGTCCAGCGTGTTCGCCTTGCTGAGCGCCTGCGCCGCCTTCTTGAGGTTTGTGGGGACGTTCTTGTAGTGCGCCGCATGCTCCCCCGAGACGCTACCGGAATCGAGGGCCGCCGCCTGTTTCGCGATGGCACCCGCCTTCTGACGGACTCCGTCGAGGGAATCCGTCGCCAGCGAGTTCGCAATGCGCAAGTAGCTCTCGAGGATCGGTTTCATCTGCTGAACGAACCGCTGAGTGCCGCTCTGCTGGGCCCCAGACTCGGCCCGAGCACTTGTGGCGCTCCAACCAACCAGAGCGACCACCGTGCACAACAACGCACCGAAAGACATTTGAAAACAAATCCGTTGAATCGATTCCTGGTACTTCATGCGTTCACAGCAAAGCAAGAGCGGTGCCAAGATGGCAACAGAGCCGCCTCAAATCCAAGCCGCGGCCGTCGGTTCCCGATTCCAGCGCCGAAGTGGGCACGCTTGTTGCTGGGACTGAACTCCATGGCGAGACAGCGCGATCATTGGAACCCGTGTTTTCAGCGTCCGTGCGGCGTCACGGAGGGCTCCCAACGCTGCGAAAATGACCATCCGGGTCACGAAAGTCACCGAAACGGTCACAAATCAGGGCTCGGCTCTGCCCGCCGCCTCGTCATCGCAAGGAGTGGGACATGAACTGGACGGAGAATTGGCCGACAGGCTTGATGTGGGTGTCGGTGCTCCTATTCGTAGGGGCGCTGTTCGGGGTCGTGCGGTTCCTGAGGAACGCCTCGGAGCGGCGGGACGGACTCGATTGGAGTGCCGACGAAGATGCCGACGAGATCCACCCCGAGCGGCGGCCCTCGACCAAGGGCTTCATCGCGGTCGGGATTCTCGTTTTCGTGGTCGGAATGGCCCTGAGCTACGTCGCGTTGGCGCATCGTCCCGATCGAGATCGCGTGCTCCCGCCAGACGGGGTCTTGTGGACGCCAGAGGCCCTGCTCCGAGACTTCTTCCGCTCATCGGAAGAGGTGACCTACCAAGAGATCTCCCTCACGCCAGAAGAACGGGCGCAACTTGCGGCACTCACCCGCACGGACCGCGAGAACCCGACGCACCTGCTCTACGTGGCACGAACGGGCAAGGACGTCGACGGCTATGCCTTCCTGAGCGAGATTCGCTCAAGCGGCGACCCTGCAGCTTTCGGCGTTCAGCTCGGGGCCGACGGCCGGGTGAAGCGCGTAGACGTCATGCGCCTTCTGGACGCGGACCAACAAGAGGTGCTCGATCCGCGGTTCTTGCACCAGTACGAGGGCCGCACTTTATCTGATGCCCCTCGTCTTCATCGGGGCCTCGAGAGACCCGTCGAATGCACGTCCGCC
>JABDJF010000094.1 GCA_013002645.1 Myxococcales bacterium | reverse complement strand
TCGGCGTAGTTCGGCGCGCCCGCACCTCCGGCGCCGTTCACATCCAAGTCGCCGCCGGTGCCCCCGCTGCCGGCCGTGCCCGCGCTGCCGCCCGTGCCCGCATCGGTCGCAGGCGCCAAGCCGGCGCTCTCGGTCTCCCCGCAGCCGGACGATCCCACGGCCAGCACGGCGGCCAAGGCCAGCCACTTCCAGCGGTCGTATCGTCGAGCTCGGTTCAAGGTTTGCTCCAAGTCTGCTCCAAAGGGATTAATTGGTCGGTCGGGTCCCCCTCGGGTAGATACAAGCGCCGTGCCAACACGAACCGGAGCCGGTCCGGGTCGTCCGCGCGGGGGGTGACCGCGATTCCAGTGATGGTGCAATCCTCACCAAGGCAGCCGCTGCGCACCAAGGTCGACGTGCTGCTGATGATGGGGTTCACGAGGAAGGGCACCGGCTCGGGAAGCTCGAATGCGAGCACCGCCGTGTCGTGCGTTCGGGCTTCGGCCAGGGCCACGCCCCACTCCCCCGGTTCGGCCTGCGCCAGGAACCAAATCCGCAAACGCATCCCGTCCTTCTCGAACGAAATCACCGGCTCCGGCGAACGAATCCCGGCTGCCGCGAAGGGCCCCAGCTCGCTTGCCACCAGCAGCACGCGCCGCATCGGCCCGCCGCCTTCGCGCACCACTTCGAGCGCTCGCGAAATACGAACCGCGTGAATCTCCATCGCAGCGCCCGCCCCGTCGATGCAGGTGAACATCAGCCAGTACCCTTCCTGCGCCTCCGGATCCACTGGAATTAACGAGGGATCCCGCAGGCTCACGCAATCTGGAATCTGCGCGGGCGAAAGGGTCGCAGCGCCCGGCAACGTGAGCGAAGTCGCTGGGCTTCCCACCGGCCGCACGAGTTGAATCCCAAACAGGTCGCGCTCGCTAGGGTCGCTCACCAGCTCGCGCGCAAACGACAAGACCAGGTCGCGAAGCTCTCCATCCTCGTTGAGCTCGGCAAGCAAATGCGGCTCGCGGACGCTTCGGTTGTCCGAGCAGCCCCCATCCAGACAGGACGGCGGATTGTCCCCCGCCTTGGGCGATTCGCTGATCGCCCAGCCGTTGAGCGGCCAGTCGCTCCCTTCATCGGTCGCCACCCGCGCGTGCCCCAGGGCGTAGCCAATGTGCGTCGTTGGCTCGAGCTCGGGCGGGTCGTTGCTCGCCTCCAGCATCAGGTCCCACTGGACGTCCGAAATCGAGTTTCGTGAGCTGGCCAACGCCGGCGAACCCACGTACGCCGACACCCACGAGGGGTTAAGTTCGAGGCTCGACCCGGTCAAGATTGCACTTTGTTCATCGAACTGGCTCGGATTGGCACAGTCCTGCTTCGCGGTTTCGAGTGGCCCTACATACACGCCATCGCCCCGACCCTGCGCCGCTACCCGAAGGCCGGGAATCTCGGCGCAGTCGCCTTCGCTCAGCAGGTCCGAAATCGCCACGACGGTGAAGTCCTCGAGGACCAGCGCGCCGCCCACCGTCACCTGCGCCCTCAGGATGGGCAGGTTCTCGTCGTTGAGCTGCGGCCGCAGCTCGATTTCAACTCCGATGGTTGCATCGACGCCGACGGTCGCGCGCGCCACTTCGACATCGGCTTGGGTCACCAGCACGAGGCCGCCGGCGTGAAGCGTCACCGCAAGCTCGTCTTGAAGCTTGCTGCCGACCGCCGAATCATCGGCCACCGTTAGCACGACGCCGCCGTAGCGGTCACACACCGTGTCCGGTGCGCAGCCCGTCGCGTCGGTCGCGCGCAGTGTCGTGCCGACCCAACCGCCGAGCCCGAGCGACACGCAGTCCTGACTGAGGAGCGCGCGAGGCGAGTCGTCGGGCAAAAAGCCACCGACAAAGGTCGCGCCATCGATCGAAGGCCGAAGCGGCCCCCAGGCGCCGCCGCCGGTCGGCGTGAACAGCCAGTCGTTGCTCAGGTTCGCCGCGGTCCAATCCTCGCTGAGCGTCGTCCGGCGGAGCTCGCAGCAGGCCGGCTCTTGCGCGCAGTCCGTGTCGTCGCAGTCGAATGCCATGTCGTTGTCGTCATCGAGCATGTCGTCACAGAACAACTCGATCCCGTCGCCGCCGGTGCCTGGTGGTGTCAGATTGCGCTCCGGCGCGTTCAGCCACGAGCAGCCGCTGCCGAACAAGACGAACGGCACGAGCGCGGCGAGCAGCCCACGACTCATGGCCGCGCTCCAATCGGCACGCGAACCGACGCGAAACCACCGTGCCGAGACACCGACACCGCCACATTGGGCGCTTCCCGCTTCTGCTTTTTGCGGTGCACCCCGTAGAGCACCAACGCGCTGATACCGAGGCCAATCGTCGTCCCCCAGAGCACGTCGGCGGCGAGGTTGTACCGGTCGGTCTGGTCGGCCAGGTCCTGCGCGCGCTGGTAGTCGGCCGGATCGTCGGTGAGCGTGTATCGCGCGGCGGCCTGGTTGTAGTCGTCGCGGAGGTTGCGCGCGTGCACCGACAAGCCAATCGCCACGCCGGCCGTGGCCAGGGTGCTCGCCGCCGTCCCGATGGCCGCGTTGCGAAGTCGCGGGCGTGAAGGCTCGGGCAGAGGCTCGGGGGCCGGCTCCGGGAAGGGCGCAATCGGCTCCACGACCGCCGGCACGAGCGCCAGCGCCAACGCAGTCGTCACACCGCGCACCATCGTTTGCGTCCGCTCGACCGGCTCGAAGCCTTCTTTCTCGACGAAAGCCCGATGCTCGCCCGGCGGCAACGCCAGCTCGATGGGCGTCTCCCCGCGAGGCGCCAGGTCCTTACGGTCGACCCAGAGCAACGCGCCCTCGGGCTCCGACGTCACTTGAAGCACCGCCACCTCGGTTCGAAGCGCATCGCGCCGCGCGCTCGCGTTCTCCCGGTCGGCCTCGGTCAGCCCTTCGATGGCCAGGTACTCGCTGAAGTAGTTGAACGCTTCATCGTTGCGCCCGAGCTCCCCGAGCACGATGGCCGCATTGAAGAGCGCGTTCCGGCTCCGGACGATGCGCAAGCTGTCGACATACGCCCCGAGCGAGCGCTGCAGCAATTCCGTTCGCTGCGCAGTGCGCGCATGGTTCGCCTGCTCGAACAGTCGATTCCCTTCTTCGAAGTACACGCGCGCCTCCGCGTTCTCCGAGCTGCTCTGGGCAACCGTCGCAGCAGGGCTCGCCAAGAGGAGGGCGGCGAGCACGGTCAGGAGTCGAGCAAGCACTGGCTAGAAGTCTGTCTTAATAGGTGAAGGCTTGGGGCGGGTTTTCTTCTTCAAGCGAACCACGAGCGCATCGTCCTTTTTGGGCGCAACGCGGCGCTCCTGGCTCCGGTACCCAGCAAGCGAAAACCGTACCGTCGCCTCGCGCCCCGGCTCGAGCTCTACCTCGACCGGCGTCCGGCCCCGTTTCTCGCCGTTTACCGCGACAAAAGCCCCCGCCGGCCGGGAGTCGAGCGCCAGCCTCACCGTGGCCGCCACCGGTTCGATGGGCGAAGTTTCTGCGGGGCCGTCGGACTTTTTTGTCACAGCGGGCGGCGCAGACACCGGCGCCGTGGGCTCGGCGACCTCCACCGGCGCGCGCGTCGGCCACAAGAGGAACGCCACGCCAGCCACCAAGGCCGCACCGAGCAACGGCAGCCCCAGCGTCCGCGCCCGCCGGGGCACCATCGGCCCACGGAGCGCATCGCGAAACGCGTCCATCGTGGCGAAGCGGTCCGCCGGGTCCTTCGCCATTGCGCGCAGCACCGCCGATTCGACGTGCGGCGGAATGTTCGCCTTCTTGCTCCGCTGCGACGGCGGGTCCGGCGCTTCATTCCCGTGCTTGTAGAGCAGCTGAAAGTGGTTCTCTCCCGCGAACGGCGGCGACCCCGTGAGCATCTCGTACAAAATCACGCCGAGGGCGTACACGTCCGTTCGATGGTCCACCACCGACACGCCTTTCGCGAGCTCGGGCGAGATGTAAAGCGGTGTGCCGATGATTTGGTCGGTCGCCGTCAGCTTCGGGTCGCCGTGGTCGGGCGTCTTGATTTTCGAAATCCCGAAGTCGAGCACCTTCACGAAGTTGTGCCCGTGTTTTTGCGTGAGGAAGATGTTCTCGGGCTTCAGATCTCGATGCACGATGCCCGCGTCGTGGGCCGCTTGCAGGGCCTCCCCGGTTTGGCGCGCGATGCTGACCGCTTCGTCGACGGGTAGGGCGCCCCGGTCGAGCCGCTCGGCCAGGTTCTCGCCGTCGAGCAGCTCCATCACGATGAAAAGCCGGTGCTCCTCGTCGGTGTCGCAGTTGACCACTTTAACGATGTGCTCGTGGTCGATTTTGGTCGCCGACTTGGCTTCTCGTAAAAACCGCTCGACCGCGGACGGCTTATCGGCCCGCCCCTCGGGCAGGACTTTCACCGCGTAGGCCTTGCCGAGGTGGGTGTGCGTCGCCTCGTAGACCCGCCCCATGCCGCCGACGCCAATCAGGCGCTCCACCTGGTAGAGCCCACCCAGCGTGGCGCCGACCAACGGATCCTGAGCTAACTCCCCTTCGACCATCGTCCTTTACAACGTAACACGCCCGCCCGGTCCACTGGCATGGGCCGGCCGCCGGCACTACAGGGTAGCCATGGCACTGATGCACTCCAAAGGGATGCCGGTCGGCACCGCCGCGCCGCCGTTTTCACTGCCCGGCGTCGACGGCAACACCTGGTCGCTCGACTCTTTTGAGGACGCCGGGCTCCTGGTCGTCGTCTTCACCTGCAACCACTGCCCTTACGC
>JABDJF010000084.1 GCA_013002645.1 Myxococcales bacterium | reverse complement strand
CTCGCGAGGCGTTTGTCGAGTCACTCACGAAAGCGGGGCAGCCCAGAGCGATCGCCGAGTGGCTCGCAATGAATCTGCGCCGGACGAACGATGGCGGCCGCCGGTTCGGACCGGATCTCTCGGTCATCCGCACGCTGATCGAGGACTATGCGCGGACCGACTGCTGGGACATCGTCGAGGCACCGCCCCCCGGCTGCTTGCTCGGAATTGTCGTCGGAGGAGAGTCGGAGGCATTTTCCCCGGCGGATCGCGAGCGGGCTGCGACGGTCGCCGAGCGAAATCCGCAGGTGTCGGTGGACGTCGTCGAAGGTGCGGGGCATTGGGTCCACGTGGACGCCCCCGACGCACTGCTCGCGCTTTTGACTTCGCGTCAGACGCCGGCGCGCTGAGTTGCGAAACGGCGGACGGGGTGATCTTCGCGAGCCTCATTGGCCCGCGGCCGAACGCGCATGGGGTGCTTTTCATTGCTTGGTGGGAGTGGTACACAGGCCGAAGATGGGCCTCAAGAACACCGTTGACTGGGCGCGCACCGAGTGGGGAATCTTTCGAAAAGGTGGCGAGATGGGCTGGGGCCAACGAGGGCGCTGGCTGCGGCAGTGGGTTCCGTTTGGAGCCCGCACCGTGGGCTGGTCCACGCTGTCAGTCACGGTCGGCCCGATCACCAAGGGCAAGGCGTCGACCTGGGCGGCGAAGAAGTGGAGTCGGTCTTCGGCCAAAGGCCTACGGATCTACATCGAAACATCGGGCCAAGAAAACCTTCCAAACGGCGGATTCGTCTACGCGAGCAACCATGAGAGCTTGGTCGACATCCTGGTGCTGGGGGCTGCGCTTCCCGGCGACTTCAAATGGGCCGCCAAGCGCACCGTAATGAATGTTCCGTTCCTGGGCTGGCACCTGAGGCTGGCGGGGCACGTTCCGGTTGACCGCAACAAGGGCAAAGACGCCGCGGTTGCCGTCACCGAGGCGTTTGAGAGCGTACTGCGCGACGAGAAACCGCTGCTGGTCTTTCCCGAAGGGACCCGCACCGCCGATGGCAAGATGAAGGCATTCAAAAACGGCGCGTTCCAAGCGGCGGTGCTCACCGGAAAACCGGTGGTGCCCGTTGCACTTCGTGGCACCTTCACCCTGATGTCACGCAACGAGGTCGACACCGGCGGGAGTAAGGACCGCGAGGACCGGCTGGTGACCGTGCAAATCGGCGAACCGCTCTACCCGAACCTCGAGATCGAAGAGCGCGACGCCGTAGTCGATCTGCGCGACCGAGCTCGAGCTGCCATAGCCAGGATGCTTGCGAAGGCGAGCTCTACGCAGGCCGTCGCCGAATCAGCGCCGCAGCTTTGAGGCTGATCACCGTTTGACCTCGCTGATTGCTGAGCGTCAGCAGGCTACGAATGATCCCCAGGCCGGGCTTGCTCACAGACTCGCGGGTCTCGATGATTTCGCCGTGGAGCCGTAGCCGGTCGCCGACACAGGCGGGCGTATGAAAGCGAACTTCGTCCCAACCGAGCCCCATCACGGTCGCCGTCGGCTCGGTCTGCATCTCATGACCTAGCCGAATCGCGATCGCGACCGAGTGAATCGCCGAGGTAAAGAGCTTCCCTACGGGCGTGGCCGCCGCGGCCAGCGAATCGACGTGAAAAGGAAGTGGATCCCACTTCGAGCAGAAGCCTACGATCTCCTCCTCGGTAAGCTCGTAGTGCTTTTTGGACTCCTGTGCATCGCCGACTCGGATGTCTTCGAAGTATTGCATTCAGCCGTAGTTCTCGATGATCCGACCCAAGCCCGGAACGGCGCTTTCGACGTTCTTCCGCGCGGAGCCCCGAAGCTTGCCATAGGCACCTTTGACCGAACCATGCTCTGAGCTCTGCGCGCGCGCGTCGGTCACGGCGAGCAGCGCTTCGGACACCTCCTGCGTGTGGGTTGCGAAGTAACCTCCCACGGCCTGCCCCTGGGAGAGCGCCTGCTGGCGAAACGGCTCGAGGGCTGCGGCAAACTCAGGGAGTAGGGTTTCCACGACCCCGCGTACGAAGCCGGGCTTCACACCTTGGACCAGCTTGTAGCCGGCTTTGACGGCAACACCGCCGAGTCCCTTTTGCTTCCCGACCTCGTCGTCGACCAGGCGGCATACATCTTCGATGATCGAAGCCCGCTTGGCCTCGTCATTCAACACGTCGTTCAGATTCATGACCCTTCCTTTTGCGCTTGGACGAGCTCGACGCAAGCGCTGCAGTTTCGATGCTCGACTCGATCGCCGCGACGACGGAATCCACCGTGTCCCGCCGATCGCTCACGACGAAGAGGTATTCCTTGTTACGCAGATGACTCACGCGCCCCACCTTTTCACCGCTCGGATTGTGGATGCCGATTTGGGCGCCCACATATCGCTTGAAGTCGACCGACACGACGCCCACGTGCCCCCGTTCGGATAGGAGGTCGATCATTTCTTCACGGCCGACATGCCCTTCGTTGTTGAACGAGACTAGCAGGTGCTTGCACCGAAGTGCTTCGAGGACCTCCCTGAGTCCTTGGTGGATGCGTCGCTTGGAGTTGAAGTCGCTCTTGTACTCCTTGCACTGCACGCGCTTGTTCGCGACCCCGTAGGTCTCGGGTTTGTCCCAACGCACGAGGCTTTCCCAAACGTGGTAGTTGCCCATGTAGCTGTGTTGGATG
>JABDJF010000079.1 GCA_013002645.1 Myxococcales bacterium | reverse complement strand
CATTAGCGCGACGATGCGGCCCTTGCCGGGGTGGCGGAATGGCAGACGCAGGCGACTTAAAATCGCCCGTGGAAACACGTGTGGGTTCGAGTCCCGCCCCCGGCACCATACTCGATCGCGCGTTTGGTTTGTGATTGCCGCGGCTTGCGTGACTCATCGCTTGCCGCCGCGTGAACAGGGGGACGTCAGGGGGACGTGCCGTTGTTGGTGAGGCGGTGCCTCGGGCTCGAGTGACTCAACAAGTCGGAGCTGCGCTCCGTTGCTCAGGTGCGCGTATCGGTCCGTGCTGCGTGACGAGCGGTGGCCGAGCTGCGCTTGAATCGTCTTGATGGACTGGCCTCCGGTGGCCGCTTGTGAGGCGACCGAGTGGCGACCGATCTTGTGATGGCCGAGAATCCGCAGCCCGAGTGCTTTTTGTGCGTCGCGGAGCGGTTCCTCATGGTCGTTGACCTTCTGAGGCCAAGTCCCGTCGTTGCTGAACAAGAACTCGGGGCCCGAGTAGCCCTGTCGGATGTGCCAACGAATCGCATCCATCACGTCGGTCGGAAGGCCGAGTGTGAGGACGCGATTGTTCTTGCGCGTGATGAGCTTTGGCCTTCTTTCTTTGTAGCCTTCCTGCACCGCCCGGTCGATGACCAAGAGCGGTGGCACCTCACGGACTCGGTCCCGGGAGATGGCATACACCTCGCCTCGCCGAAGTCCGAGTCTGGTCGTGAGGTAGAAGAACGCGTACCACTCTGGGTACATCTCGAAGATCCCATCGAGGAGTCGATCCCGCTCTGATTCGGTGTACCAGTCGTGGGCAACGTCGGGGACGCTTTCAGCGGGCACATATGGCACCGCTTCAAGGTGTCCTCGTTTCCACATGAACCGGAGAACGGTCCCCACTAGCTTCACGCGGTGGTTGACGGACTTCGGCGCAAGGTGGTCGGGTAGGGTGAGTTTCAGTTCGTCGAGTGAGGACGTGTCGACCTCCTCGATGTAGTAGTGCCCGAGCACGGGCTCGATGTTCCGACGCCAGTGACCTCGGTAGGTGTCCCGGCTCCGGTCCTTCATCTTGGTGGCGTTGAGATACATCTCAAACGCCTGCGCCAGTGTGAAGCGCCTTCGCCCCAAACGGAGCTCGTCGCGCTTTCGTTTCTCGGCTTCCTCCGCTTCGGCCTTGGTGCGGAACCCCGCTTTCTTGTGGCGCCCAAAACCTTCGAGAGTGAAGTCGTAGTACCATGATCGTTTTCGTTTCCTGATAGTCATGCTCGTTCCTTTTCTGCTCGGAACTTCCGCATGGCCATGTCCGGGTTCGTCAGACAGAGGTCTAGCATATCTCGACGGAACCGACGTGAGCGACGCCGGCCCGAGGTCACGAGGCGTCCCGTCTTGCCGACGACTGATGTGTTGCACGACCATCCGGCTTGGAGCAAATCACCACTTGGCTCCAAGCCGGATGGTCGATGAAAAGCATTTGGCAGGCCTACGCGGCACGGGGCGCCTTTCCGGGCTCGTACCGCACGTTCCTCCGGTACTGCAACGAACACGGGCTGGCACCCCGTCTGCCCAAGGGAGCCTTGGAAAACACAGTCCATGGGAGAGACTTAGCGTCCCCGGTGGAGCGACCCGAAAGGATTCCGCCAGACAACCCAGCGTTGAGGGGTCCCAACCCCGTGGCCAGCGCCAATTCGGCGCGCCCTTCGAAGATCTATCCCGCACCGGTCTCGCGGCCACGGGAATTCATTCCATCTGAGGAGGATTAGGAGACATGAAAGAGTTTCACTGCATCGTCGGAAACAAAGGCGGCGTTGGGAAGTCATTGGCGGCCTCCTTGGTCACGCAGTACGCAGAAGACCAGAGATGGGGGCCCTTCGGGATCGAGTGCGACCAGTCCAACCGGACCCTCTCTCGATACGAGCGCCTTCGGACCCAGCGCCTCGAGCTCCTCGATAGCGAGCAGCAAATCGACCGTCGTCGTTTCGACACATTGATCGAAATGCTGGTTCAAGACGACGAACCGTTCGTCGTGATGGACAATGGTCAAGCATCGTTCGCCCCGCTCACGCGCTACATGGTGGAATGCCACGCATTTGACAC
>JABDJF010000069.1 GCA_013002645.1 Myxococcales bacterium | reverse complement strand
CATCCAACCTCTGTCCGACGATCAGCAGCGTCTTTCCCGCCGGCGGCACAAACTTGGTTTGTCCGTATTCGTACACGAACGCGGGGTCAACCTCGGTCCGGATCTTGTCCACCAGGTCCGCGATGGGGTCGTCGTCGCCTCCGACGCCACCATCTCCGCCGGTTCCGCCGTCCCCGCCGACGCCTCCACCACCAGCACCAGCCGAGCCACCGTTACCAGCACTGCCACCTGGGCCCGTCGGCTGGCCACAACCCACGACGCGCAGCGTCCCTACGGCCAAGACAAAGAACACAAATGCAGCTAGGTTCCGCATGACAACCTTCCCTCAGGGAACGAGGCTTCTGGTCCCTTAAACGCCCTTTCAGGTTCGCGCGCCAGGCGACATGACATCTAGTACCGCGAAATTCGGCGCCCGGCTTGAGCCTGATGAGCCAAGAGGCGAAACCGAGCACCGCGGACAGCACCCCTGCAAGTCGAACATCGCTCATTTCCCTGTGAGCTCGCGAACAGCTTTGGTCTTTTGGGGCCAAGGCACCGCTGACGCGCCGTTTCTAAGGGCTGGAGGTGCATATGCAGCGTACTCATCGAACTCGAGCTCAGGGGCCATTCCATTATTCAATCCTCGTAACCTTCGCAACCTTGGCGCTCCAAATCGGCTGTGGCGATGCACCACAAACCAACCAGAACGATCCGTTCGTCGAACCCGAGGCCATCGAGCCGCTGCCCGTCGACACAGAAGACTCGCCGGGGCCGGAACCCGCAGTCGGGCAAACCGTCTACCTCTACGACACGACGAAAGCAGCGGGGCCGCCGGTCGCAAAGCTCTACTACGAGTTCGACACCGTCCGCGTGGCTGGCACGCACTACGTTGCGCTGACTTTCAGCGAAGAGTTCGTCGACAACACGTACGGTGCGAACTCCTCGCCCGGCTACGGCAAGGACAAAGGCCACGAGTTCCGCCAACTGGTCGGGAGTGACCACGCGATCATCGGGCTGGAGGACGGAGATGGAAACTTCATGTTCGAAGTCAAGCTCGACTACATCGTGGAAGACGATGCAAGCCCGAGCGGTTACCGGTCGGGTGGAATTGAGGACGGCGACGGCAAGATGTTGTTGGGATCGGAGGCCGTCGTGCAGGACGCGCGGACCTCACTCGAACGCAATCTCAACGAGCGGGAGTGTGTCTATCTAGAAGACTCACCCGCCCAGGGCGACCCTGACTGCCCCGATTGGGAGCGCCGAGTGATCTACGAGGTCTGGCTCGACGGAGACATGTTCGGACCGGCAGGCTTCGGTCGTCCCGTTTTGGACCACGTGCACGCCTCGCCGAGCCGCATGGAAAACACGATTGAGGTGGAACCAGGCGAGCCTCCGGAGGGTTGCGAGCCGATGATCGACGGACCCAACTGCGACGGACCGGTCGTGGTCGTTGACTAGCGGCCGACGATCGCCTCGAGTCACGAGATCACGCTACGCGGCCGCTAGCGGTCCTGTTGGTGCACAACGGCCGTCGAGGGCCACAAACACAAAGACCACAAACACATTCACGCGGCCATCAACAAGATCCATCCAGAGAGCTTTCGGATTCACTCGCCCGCCTGGGATCTCCAAAAGCTCGGGAAACGCCAAAACATGCATCTTCGCTTTGGTAGCGATCAACAGAATCTCTTCTGTATCGGCTTCGCGCTCTACGCGACATAGCGAGCTAGTACCGCGAAATTCGTCTCTCAGCTTGAGCACGATGGACTAAGAGAGCCGAAAACGCGGTGGACGCGGGCTGAGGCGGGCGGGTAGCCTCGCGCGGTGTCGACGGAGGAGACTGCCACGGCGGAGACGCCGAGGGACCTCGATTTGTGGCTCAGGCAGGAGCTGCGGTTGAATGAGAGTGACCCGGAGCGGGTGGCTCGGCTGCTGGAGCAGGCACTCGAGGATGCGCGGTACCACAGCGTTGCGAGAGCTGGGGGCGGCGGGACGATTCGGGTGAGCGGGCGTTTCGGCTCGAAGCTGTGGGCGACGCTCGTCGGGGTGCTTCCGTTGGGGCGGCACACCCCTTGGGGGAAGCGACTTGGTGTTCGGGCGACGATTCGGGGCGAAGGGGCGCAGACCAAGGCGACGCTGCGCGCGACGCCGTTCATGGAGCTGTTTGATGAATCGGAAGCGCTGCTCATTTCGCAGTCGGTGACGGAGAAGGGG
>JABDJF010000059.1 GCA_013002645.1 Myxococcales bacterium | reverse complement strand
CGATTGGTCAGCGTGTGACTCTGAGTGCACTCCGTGTGCACTCCGTGTGCACTCCGTGTGACAGCATGGGACCCAACTTGTTGGGGCAAGGTGGAGTTTTGTCTGCCAACAAAACTCCAAGTGCCTCGCGCCAACGTCTCTTGCGTTCACGCTCGGCACTTGATGACGCGCTCAACGCCTTCGGCTTATTCGCGCGTGCGATGCAACATTCCGTCTCGACAATGCGATCGCGATGCTTATGCTCGTCGAGTGGGGGATCTGAAACATCGGATCACGGTGCGACTGACAGACGCGCATGCGGTCCACCTCGATAACCTTGCAGGCGCGAGCGGCCTCACGCGCAACGAAGTCATGCGGCGCCTGCTGTCTTCCACCAAGATTCCGAGCGCACGCGCCCGGCAGGAAGTTCAAGACATCCTCAGGATTCAGCGCGAACAGAACCGACTTGGCGGTTTGCTCAAGAAGGCGCTCACCGAACGCGCGGAAAAGACCGAACTGCGGCGCACCCTCATCGAAGTGGAGCGCAACGGAGCTGAGCTCAGGCGCGTTCTCGCCCACCTGGTTCGCTCCCGATGATCATCACGCCGAAGCAGCCACGAAACGACAAGACCCGCTCTCGTCTATCCAAGCTCGTCCCCTACATGCTTCCAGGCTAGGAACGAAAGGCCGCACGCTGCTAGGACCAAGGGCTGTCCAGGAGCGATTGTCGAAGATGGCAGCGGAGCAAGGTCTGGAGATCGGCGAAGAGCGGCAGCGCTGAAAGTGCTCAAAGCGTCGGGCAGCTGCGAGTCGTGCTGCTTCGCCCGTGGTTCAGCGCCACGCTTCCGCGTGGCTTTGGTGTAGGGCTGGGGTACGACGGGCTGCTCACGTGGAACCCAGTTGCCGGGCAGGAACATCGGGTCTGGCAAGAGGCGTCCCACCGCCACGACTTCGATCGCCTCTGGACCCTCGCGCGCTTCCGGCTGGAGCAGCGGTTCTTCAGCGATTTCGATCGCGTCTCGGTGCGCGGCCGATACCCACTAGATCCCTTGTACGGCCGGCGGGCGAAGAGGCGTCACCCCACGCTAGCGACATCCGAAGAAGCATTGGCACTCGCAGTTCCCGTCGATGCAGTCGTAGGGTCCGTAGTCGGGGTCTCCGCAGACGTCCTCGCATTCGAGGACGCATTGCTCTTGCGTCTCGCACGCGCCCCCCTCACAGACGACCATATTGGGGTCGTCGCTGCAACCGAACCACAGCACGCCGCCAAGAATAAGAAGCATCCATGGAAGCACTTTTTGCATCAACAGCCCTCCGCGTGGACAACGGTATACTAGGGGCCCTGGGGTGCACAACAAGATCCCGCCGTCGCGAGACGACGAGCGCTCCGCGATTACTGACGCGTGCGTCCGGTGTTCGATCCTCGTACGACTTCCGAGTTGATCAAATCGATCGCTTTCGGTGGCAGGGGGCGGTGACGAGTGGACCGGAAGTAGTTGCGATCGCCGCAATGACGTGCGTACTCTCGACGCTCAAATGGGGTGAGGGAGGCGTTGATGATCAGAGCCCGACGATCGGCACTAGTAGCGATGACTCTGGTAGCGTGGTTCGCCTCCTCGCATGCTGATGCTCAGGGATCGACCGATTCCGACGAGCACTTCCACTACCTCCACTTCGACATCGAGCGACCGGATGCAGAGCGGCAGTATCCGGACGGCCCGCCCGTTGCAGGGGACGAAGACAGCGAGGCCGCCGGCGGGCCCTCGAGTACGGACGCCGAGACCGTATCCACCGATGCAGACGAGGTGGTGGAACCGGAAATCGTCGATGTCGCCTCGTTCGACTTGTCTGGATGGCTCTGGTTCAACTATTCGATCCAACCCTGGCGAGATACTGCACTCGACCGTTACGGCAACTTCGAGTTCAACCAGCTGCAGCTGAGCGGCTCGGCGAAATGGGGCGGCTTCTCCACGCGGTTCGAGATTCGGTTCTTCACGTTCATGTTCATTCTCCGCCAGGGATGGATTCAGTACGAATGGAAAGACAACGCGATCCAGCTCGGACACTTGAACGTCCCTTGGGGCCGACACCTCTTCTCGTCCTCTTCGTGGTGGTTCACCCTCGGATGGTACGCGACCGTCGAGGATGACTACGACTACGGCGTCCGATACATCAAAGATACGGATCGATACCGAGTCGACGTCGGGTACTACTTTCGAGACCAAATTGGCTTTAACGACCCTGCCGCCCGATGGGATTCGGATCTCACTCCACTGGGGGAGCAGCAGAACCGCGAGGTCTCGAGCGCAGCCATCCGCGGGGTCTACAAGCTCCCGCATCGCGAGGGACTAAGGAGCGAATTCGGTGCGGTCGTACAAGCTGGGCTGCTTCCGAACGTCGCCACCGGCGACTTCGGGTATCGATGGCTCGCACAAATCATGTACAACGGGAGCTACAAGGGTTGGCAGCCAGTCATCCAGGCGACACGGCATGAGTTCCGTCCGAATAACCCGGCTGAGATCGACGGCGTGCCGGTCGACGACCGCGTGGTTCGGATCTCTCAGTTCGGCGGGTATCGAGACGTCGCCGCCAAGTACTGGCTCTGCAACTTCAATCTCGCCAAAGAGATTCCCTTTGATCGCAAGTTCTTCAACGCGCTCGTCCCCTACGTCGAGTACAGCATGTTTTTGAAGGACGAGGCGGCCTTCCCCGACTCTCACCTCGTCACCGTCGGC
Source organism: Myxococcales bacterium (assembly GCA_013002645.1). GTDB lineage: Bacteria > Myxococcota_A > Polyangia > Polyangiales > Houyiibacteriaceae > SG8-38. Next base: position 2,601 of record JABDJF010000059.1, on the reverse strand, counting down.
CTTCAGGTACACCTGGGCCCGGTCTGGCTGTGGCTCGATCTGCTGACGGGCAAGAACGCTACCTACTTAAACGACTCTCTCGCGAACAGCGCGCTCGCCAACGGCGCGAATCGGTCCAACCGGTGGGAGCATCAAACCAATCTTCAGATTCAATACTACTTCTGACAGCGTCCGTTTCCGTTACCGACGGCGCACCAAACGAGGAATTTCACAGATGGACCTGCACCACACCAGCGCGACGCCGCATCAAACCCTACTCCCGCTCGCGGTCTGCGCGCTGGTCTTCTTTGGGCTAGCAGGTTGCAAATCTCAGCCTGCGCGGGAATCGACTCCCGCACCTGACAGCCCGGACACCACTGCGTCTACGGAAAAGGCGGCTGCGCAAGAAGCACCGGGCTTCGTCTGCGACGACGACATCGATACGCGAGAGCTGACTCCGAAAGAGCAGGCCCTCGCGGATGAGCTCTGGAAGCAGACCCTCGAATACCTCCGAGGATTCACGACGGCGTTGGAGACCTCACGGCTCTGTCTGGATTCACCGTTGGCCATGATTCAGACCAACGATGGGAAGTCGGACGATCCGCAAGCGCGTTGCGTGACGCGCTACCGCGACGTCGAGCTAATGGCAAAGCACGTGAACTGGGTGCTCGACAACCCCGAGCTCGCGCGGACGTGCTTCGACGTCCAGAAGAACTACGAAGCGTTCCAGCTGTACACGCCAACCGAAGCGATGAAACAAGCTTCGGAGGTCGCGGCATGGATCGACCGACCCACCCTCGAGGAGTACCACGCCGACAAGAAAGGAAAGGTGGGCAAAGCGGGACGAGAGCTCGTCGAGAATTTCGAAGCGATTCTCAAGAACACGAACTCGACGGCTTTCGTCGATGCGGACATGACCTACCAGGGCCTGCCGGATCTGTGGGCGGCTGTCGGTTGGCTTGCGTTTTACGCCGAAAATCCGAAAGCGATCAACGAACGATTCCGTGGTGGATACGCCTACGCGGAGGTCATGGGACCGTGGGGCCTCTTGCGCATCAAGGAAATCGAAGGAGAGCTCGTCGGCGCTGAAATCGGGATGACGATTCAAGTCGAATCGTTCTATCCCTACCACTTCCACCACTCGCAAGAGCTCTACATGAACATCGGCAAACCTTCGTGCCCAAAGCAGAACACCTTCATGGTCATGCATTGGGACAACCCAAGCTTTGCACAGAAGCGCACCGACGGGGGTTGGAATGTCGGCGTCGACAAGGACAAGCATCGCAAGGCTACCTGGTTCCGACCGACCTCCCCGTCGGACCCCAACGAGTGGATCGCCTACTATGAGCGAAATGCGATTCACGCGACGCACGTCGGCGGCAAGTGCGGAAAGGGCAATGCCCCCTCCGGCTTCGCGCAGGTTTGGGCACGCACCTCGTCCAGAGACAACAATCAGACGACGAAGATTTGCGTCCCGGTCGACAAGAAGGGGAATCCTCTGGAAGGGGTGACGGAGGTGACCGAAACCGATCGCGTCGTCTGCAACCTCGAAGACTGGAAGCCCTGAAGCAGGGGAGAAGTCCCGGGTCGGCCTCGAGGACGGGCCCTAACAGTGACTCGGGCGGCGCGGCTACATATGCATCTCGACCCGAAAATTTGATTCATTTCACCGAAACGAGCATAGCCAAGATGCGTGACGAAGCGAGCCACAGTGTGGTGCACTCGGCTCTCGGTTTTCGGCTGCATTGCGATCACGGCACTGCCGTCGAGTGCGACGGAGGCGGAAGAACTGGAGCAGGTTTCGCAGGAGGCGCTGAGCAAGGCTCAGCAAGATCTCGATGAGGCGCGAGCTAGGCTAGACGCAGCCCAAGCCGACATCGACGCAGCGACGAAGTCGCTCCCACGAGACCTGCGCGAACCGACGGCCGAGGAGAGGGACGATCCCCTCGATCCCGTCGACGACTCGACCGACGAGCTCCAGCCCGTTGGCCCGGGATTCACGTCTGTCGACGGCAAGGCGAGGAGGCTGCACTGGGCATTGAACGAGGACGGCTCGCGGTACTTTCAGATCTCGTTGTGGCTGCAGGTATGGACACGCGCGCTCCAACTGAACCCTGGGACGACGATCGGCGACGACCCGACGACCCCCGAGACGGAAGGCAACCAACCGGCCTGGTACGCGGACATCGGGATTCGCCGCGCTCGTGTGATGATGTTCGGCGAGATCTTTCCCCGCGTGTTGCTGATGATGCACTTCGGCATCAACAACCAGACGTTCCGAAGGTCGAACTTCAAGGAAACGTTCTTCTTCCACGACCTCTGGGCCGAGTTTGCCGTACTGCGCGAGCATCTCTACGTCGGTGGCGGTCTCATCTACTGGAACGGCATCTCCCGCATGACGAGCGCCAGCACGATTACCGCCATGAGCCTCGATCTGCCTATCGTAAACTGGCCGACGATCGAGCAGACAGATCAGTTTGCCCGCCAACTGGGGCTCTACGCCAAGGGCAAGGCGGGGCTCTTCGACTATCGCGTCGCCGTGACCCGGCCCTTCGAACCAAACGTCGGCCCGCCGGCGGCGACGGGCGACTACAACCGGTACGCGAACACCTGGGCCTACGC
>JABDJF010000058.1 GCA_013002645.1 Myxococcales bacterium | reverse complement strand
CATTTGGCGTACGGAACGCCCCGCAAGCTGCCCAAGCCTGGCAGTCTGCCGGGGCGCGTCGTGGTGCTGGATGTGGCGTTCGCGGCGAATGCGGGAGGCGCAAGCTACGAAAAGACGACGCTGCCGTTCATCTCGGGCCTCGGCTCTCGGCTAGCGATGTGGATTGACCACCACGACCACGATCGACACGCGGACTATGTCGACGACCCCCGATTCATTCTGACCACCAAAGCCCAGCACGGCGCGTGTCCGGAATTGGTCACGCCGGAGCGCGTCGCGGCCGCAGGCGAAGTCGACACGATCTGCTGCCACGTGGACTTCGACGGCCTCTGCTCGGCGGCCAAATGGATTCGAGGCGGCGTCGAGCCCTACGAAGGAGCGGATGACGATGCCCGCGCGATCGACACACGCCTCGGCGAGCCGAGTGAGCGTGCCCGCGTGCTAGATCGAGCGCTGCGCGCGAGGCCGCGCGACGAAGGTCTACGTGGCCTGATGGTGCGCTACTTGGCCGACGGCGCGCGCGACGCGGCGATTTACCGGGAGTTTCAAGTCGTCGCCGAAGCACTCGAAGAGAGAGAACGCGAGGCCAAGCGGCTTTCGGGCCGCTACGAAGTTCGCGGCCCCCTTGCGGTCTGCGACGCGACGCGGCGCGACGGCCCATACGACAAGACCGAGCTGCTCCTGATCGGCCAGCGGCTTGCGCCGATTTCCCTGGTGCACGACGAGACCACGGTCACCGTGGCGGCACGCTTCGACAGTGGAATCGACCTGGTGCGGGCCCTCGGGCTCAACGGGGGCATGCCCACACGGGTCAGTGTCGCTGCGAAGCGACTAGGCGAAGTCATTGAGGTTTTGGGCCGTCTCGAGCCCGCGGGTTGAGGCCCCTCAAACGCGGTATAATGACTGGGATGGAGCTGACGCTCGCCCAGATTCAAGCGCTTCCAAAGACGGACCTGCACGTTCACCTCGACGGTTCGCTGCGCCTGTCCACCATGCTCGAGCTCGCGGAGGCGCAGAAGATCGACTTGCCGGCCGGTCATCCGGACGATCTGAAGAGAGCTCTGCACTGCGGCGAGCATGTGGGCTCCCTGGTCGAATACCTCAAGGCGTTCGACACGACACTCAAAGTCTTACAAAGCGCCGAGGCTCTATATCGGGTCGCCTACGAGCTGAGCGAGGACGCGGCTGCCGAAAACGTTCGTTACATGGAGGTGCGCTACTCGCCCATCCTCCACGCGCGCGGTGGGCTCCGGCTCACGACGGTGGTCGAAGCCGTGCTTGCGGGGCTCTGGGATGCGCAAAAGGATCACGGCATCATCGCGAACGTCATCCTCTGCGGCATTCGAAACATCTCGCCCGAATCTTCCTTTGAAATGGCTCAGCTGGCCGTCGCCTACAAGAACCGTGGCGTCGTCGCGTTCGACCTGGCGGGCGCGGAGTACGACCACCCGGCCAAACACCATCTTCGAGCGTTCAAGCTCGTTCGCGACAACAACATCGCGGTGACGATCCATGCCGGTGAGGCCTATGGCCCGGCGTCGATTCACCAGGCGATCCACGTCTGCGGCGCGCACCGCATCGGCCACGGTTGCCGGCTTCGCGAGGATGGCGACCTGCTGCACTACGTCAACGATCATCGTATCGCGCTCGAGTGCTGTCCGTCGTCGAATGTGCAGACGGGCGCAGTCAAAGACCTGCGAACACACCCACTCAAGCTCTATCACGACCTCGGCTTACGCGTGACGATCAACACCGACAACCGTCTGATCGCCGACACGAGCGCGTCGCGCGAGCTCTGGCTCTGCCACAGCCGGATGGGCATGGATCGCGATGACATTCACCGGATGGTCATCAACGGCTTCAAAGCGGCGTTCCTCCCGTTTCACCAGAAGCAGACTATGGTTCGGGCTGTGTTCCGGGAGCTGTCCAACGCAGCACTGGCTTCCGAGCAGCCTGCGTCTCATCCAGCCGACGCAAACGCGTAACCTGTGGGGCCCCCTTGGCGCGGTCCGGCTCCGAGGTCGCCTCGTCGCTGATGGTCTTCATGACTTCGACGAACTCGTCGAGGGTTTGCAGGCTCTCGGTTTCGGTCGGCTCGATGAGCATCGCGCCCTTCACGACCAGGGGGAAATACACCGTCGGCGGATGAAAGCCGTAATCCATGAGCCGCTTTGCGACGTCCATCGTCGTGACGTGCGACTCCTTGAGGTGGCGGTCGCTGATTACGACTTCGTGCATGCAGATGCGCGGGTAGGGAACGTGCCAGACCTCGCCGAGCCGGACTCGAAGATAATTGGCATTGAGCACCGCGAGCTCCGTGGCCTGCTTCAAACCCTCGGCGCCCATCTCTCGGAGGTAGGCGTACGCCCGCACCATCATCCCGAAGTTGCCTTGAAACGATCGCAGCCTGCCAACCGAAGCCGGGCGGCTGTCGTAGTCGAGGACGAAGCGCCCGTCCCGCTTTTCCACGACCGGGGCCGGTGCAAAGGGGTCGAGGAGGGCCTTGTAACCCACCGGACCGCAGCCAGGGCCGCCACCGCCGTGCGGGGTCGTGAAGGTCTTGTGCAGATTGAACTGCATGACGTCGATTCCCAGGTCGCCTGGCCGTGCTTTGCCCATCAAGGCATTGAGATTCGCGCCATCGCCGTAAACGAGCCCCCCCTTGCTG
>JABDJF010000044.1 GCA_013002645.1 Myxococcales bacterium | reverse complement strand
CACCAAAACCTTTCGCTCACGCAGCGACGAAGAACTTGCCCACATTGACCTGCGGGTCATCGAAGAAAGTCGTGCCCTCTTGGGCGTTTGCAAGTGCAGGCGGCACCGGAAGGCCTGCCTTTTCGATCATTTGAATCGTGGGTCGTAGGCCGATCGTGTCGACCAAGACGCTCGGGGGCGCCCAGTTGAAGCCGTAGCCCATGATGCTGTCGATGCCGGAGATGTCGTCAGTGACCTCACCGACGCGGTGGAACGAGTAGCTGATGTAGCCGGCGACCACCTTCTGTGCGATTGCGGCGTACGGGCCGGTTGCCGCGGCGAAGGCCTGCATGCCGTCGACATACCGACCGACGCGGTGCAGGTTCGCGATGTCGTCGATGAAGCCGAGGTCCGGCCGCGAAATCGAGCCCTTCGGAACGTACTTTCGCGTCTTCGGGTCGAGCACGATGTGCTGTCCGCCGTCGTCCTTGCCGAAAAAACCCGCGCCGGTCTTGCGGCCGAGGACGCCCTTGGCCATCAGGTCGGCCATATAGCTCGGAAGCTTCAGGGTCTCGTGCGCTTCGTCCGGGGCGAGCTCGTAGATGTTATCGACAATCGCGCGATGGATGTCCCAGCCAACCAGGTCTACCGTCGCAAGCGGCGTCAGCGCGCGCCCGGTGTAGGGGCCCACGAGCTCGTCGATCAGCAGCGGACCGTGCTCCTCGGCTAGAATCGCGCATTCGTTGAGCAGTTTGAAGCCGACGCGATTGCCAGCGAAGCCCGCCGTGTCCGCCGTGCGAACCATGGCGCGTCCAAGAAGCTTCGTGCAGTACTCGTCGAGAAAGTCGACCAGCTTGGGGTCTGTGTCCTTTCCCGCGATCAGCTCGGTGCCGACGATGACGTTCGGCGGGTTGAAGAAGTGCAAGCCGAGGAAGTTCTTGCGGAACGAGTCGCTTCGGCCTTCCGCGAGCTGATTGATCGACAGACCCGAAGTCACAGTCGCGACGATCGAATCCGGGCGGCGCGCTTTGTCGATGCGATCAAAGAACTCCTTCTTGAGCGGGAGCTGCTCGGTGACTGCCTCGAAGATCAGGTCGGCTTCTCCGACCACGCGATCGAAGTCGTCGTCGTAGCTGCCGGTGTCGACTCGCTCTGCCACCGTGCTCGACCGCACCATCTTGACCGCTGCGGCAAGCCCGCCGTCGGCCTTCTCCTTGGTTCGTGCCAAGAAAGTCACCCGCGGAACCGCCGTCGTGAACAGCGCGCCGCTTCCAAGGCCCATCGCGCCATTGGCACCGAGGACCACCACATGATTGATCGAGCGTGAGCTCAGCAGATCCGAGGACCTGCCAGCTGCTGCTGCTCTGGTCACCGCCAACATCTATTTTCCTTTCGCTGCCTCGACTGTTTACAACTTAACTAGCCGGGAGCGCTCAATGTGGGCGCACAGGCGCGTGGAGTCAACCTAAACCTCGCAAAAACAAGCATTTACAAGCGATTTACAAATCGCTTGGGGAGCACTTTTCGGCCGTGTGACCGGAATCAAAGCGATCTTCTTTGTAGCGTGTTAGGGAAACGTTTCCATGGAGACAGGCAGCGTCGCTGAGGAGCTCGGAGTCACCGAGGAAGCGGTCGAGCTCTTTCGCCGCTCGGAGCCGATCGACCTGCACCTCGAGTCCTTCGTCTGGCGCAGGATCTTCGGCTACGACTTGAACGAGGTTCATCGAGGAGGAATCTTCGGGCGAAACTTTTTCGGACACGCGGACTTCCCGACGGCGCGGCACATCGGGCTGGCCGGAGCAACCTGGGTGATCTCGACCAACCCAGCCCGGTCTGCGCGCGGCCGCCGGCACGCATTCGAGAAGAACCTGGGCGCCCTCAAAACGCTGCTCGAAGAGGCAGCCGGGGTCAGACACGTTCGGAACGCCGCGGAGTTCCGCGCCGCGCATGCCGCCGGCGATCACGCGGCCTTCATCGGCATCCAAGGAGGAAACGCTCTGGACGACGGCATCGAGGCACTCGACCTGCTCGCCGATCGGTCGGTCCTACGAGTGACCTTGCTTCATCTGACGTCCTCGCGTCTCGGCGCGACGAGCGCCCCCGGTGGGAAGCGTAGCGCCGGGTTGACCGACTTCGGCAGAGCGTACGTCGAGCGCTTGAACGAGCTTCGCGTCGGCGTAGATCTCGCCCACATCAGCCGTCCGGGCTTTTTCGATGTGGTCGAGGTCCACGACAAGACCTTGCCTTTCTTCGTGACCCACACCGGCCTGGCCGGTGTCTACGAGCATTGGCGCAACATCACGGACGAGCAGCTCGCCCGCGTGGCCGATAGCGGAGGCACCGTCGGAGTCATGATGCACACCGCATTCCTCGGCCGACGCGGCGTCACCGCGGCCACCGTGGTCGACCACGTCCAACACGTCGTAGACACGGTCGGCGAGGACCATGCGTCGATCGGCACGGACTACGACGGTTTCATCATTCCACCCAAGGACCTACCCGGGATTTGGG
>JABDJF010000006.1 GCA_013002645.1 Myxococcales bacterium | reverse complement strand
GTTGGTTGCAGCCGCTCGTCGAGCAGCGCTTTCCCGTGCTGGGACGTTTCGGGCCCGAGGGGGCCGACTTGCTCGTCCGGCAGGCGCTCGAACCCTGGCCGCTCATGGCCGAAATCGCCGACGGCGGGACCACGTCGCGGGTCGTCGACAACTCGACCGACCGCATCGAGATTTCCATCTCGAATCCGGCCGCGCTCGGGGAGAACCGGGTCGTCGTCAATGGGCTGCTGGTTGCGATGCGCGAAGTCGACGGGACGCTCGTCGCGGGTGTGCGCTACAAGTCGGCGAGCGGCTGGCCTGCGTTCCACCCACACATCGCCGCGCAGTCGCCGCTGCAGATCGAGGTCGTCGACGGCGCGAACCGCGTTCTTGCCTCGAGCCGATACTACTATTGGAACCCCGACGCGCCTCGCTACGACGGCCCGCCTGCCGATGGCGCGGAGGCGGGAGCGCGTCGGATCGCAAGGTGGCGGCCATCGAAACGGCGATTGGGCACCAGGCAGATCGCCACAAAGCCGTCCTACGCTCCGGAGAACCACTACACGCTCGACCTCCGCCGGCAACCGCTCAGCAGATGAGCGTGCTCGTCAGCCGTCGACGATGCGAACCGACGGCGAAGGAAGCGGCAACTTTGGCAGCTCGAGGAAGGCGGCGTTGAGGCTGTCCTGCCAGGAGCGCCGGAGCTGGCGCAGGTACTCGTCGTCTTCGCCAAAGGTCACCTGGCTCCCCGGACGCTGGGTCCCCGCGGAGTACAGCAAGAGGTCGATCGGCGGGCCCACGCTTGCGTTGCTTCGCATCGTCGAATCCATCGAGACGAGCGCACAACGGCCCGCGACCTCGAGGCTGAGCTCGTGCTCGACGATGCGATCCAGGATCGGCTTGCCGTACTTGTCCTCGCCAATCTGCAGGTAGGGCGAATGACGGGAGACCGGGATGTAGTTGCCCTCGGGGTAAACGAGAAGGATCGAATGGCCACCCCCTTGAATCTGGCCGCCCAGAATGAAGCTCGCTCCCGCCTGAAACTTTTCGTCCTTTACGCGCTTGTTGTGCTTCTGCTGTTCCTCACGACTGAGGCGGCCGATGTAGTCTGCTGCGCCCGTCAGGTGTTTCACGTTGTTCAAGCTCAGCTCTGCGCCGTCGTTCATGTCGTGGCGTAGGCGCGTCACGACGGCGCGGCTCGTCGCGAGATTCCCAGCGCTCAGCAGGGCGAAGAACCGCGTCCCGTCACCACAGAACGTATGCATCTTTGCGTAAGTGCTGATGTGGTCGACGCCGGCGTTTGTTCGGGAGTCCGAGACGAAGACGAGCCCTTCGTCGACTTTGACAGCAACGCAGTAGGTCATTCATGCGAAGCTACGGGAGCAAAGACCTCAGGTCAACCGTTGCAGAACGCGGAGGAATGCAGGAAAGTACGCGCCGGAGATCAACTGCAGATGATTTTGGATCGCTTCAAAGTGGATGGGCGCGTCGCGGTGGTGACAGGCGCAGGGCGCGGGATCGGCCGTGGCGTGTCGATCGCCTTGGCAGAGGCCGGAGCCGATCTCGTCCTTGCGGCGCGCCGCGAGCATACGCTTCAAGAGGTTGCGAGCATCGTGCAGAAAAACGGCGGTCGTGCGCTGGTGGTCCCGACCGATGTCTTGGCGCCCGAGCAGCTCGACCGCCTCGCGGAGCGCGCGCTGGCGGAGTTTGGTGGCGTGGATTTGCTAGTCAACAACGCCGGAGGCACGCTCCCCGGGCCGGCCTTGCTATGCACAGACGACGAGCTCGACAAAGCGTTTCACTTCAACGTGACGACCGCGTTTCACCTGTCGCGCGCCTTGGCTCCCTCGATGGCGGATCGCGGGCACGGGGCGATCGTCAACATCACTTCGGGCCTCTCGCATCTGGTCGACAATGGCTTCGTGGCGTACGGCACCGCCAAAGCCGCGATGTCGCACATGACACGCCTGCTTGCGCATGAATGGGCGCCCCATGTGCGGGTCAACGCCATTGCGGTCGGCGCAACGCAAACCGATGCTCTGGCGATGGTGACGGCCGACAAAGCGCTCGCCAAGCAGATGGAGGATCTGACGCCGATGCGTCGACTGGGCACCGTCGAAGACATCGGCGCGGCGGCGCTATACTTGCTATCGGACGCGGGAAGTTGGGTGACCGGCAAGATTCTCGAAGTCGATGGTGGTACGGTCGACTCCAACTGGCCGTTCTCCATGCCCAGCGGGCTCGCCGGCCCGAAAGGAGACTGAGCCGTGAAGTCCGCATGCATCGATGCGTTTTCGGAAGACCCCGGCGCCGTGGAGGTCCGCGAGGCCCCGGTGCCGCGGCCCGCAGCTGGTCAGGTGCGCGTCCGCATGAAGATGGCGCCGATCAATCCCTCGGATTTCAACTACATGGATGGAATCTACGAGCGATCGTTTGCTCGGATGATCTGGAATCGCGGCGCAGAGCGGCCGACCGACAGTCCAGGCTCTTCAGCGCTCTTCCCGCGCCCGCCCTATGCCCTCGGCGTCGAGGGGGTAGGCATCGTCGAGGAGTCCGGCGGCGGTTTTCTCGGGGGGCGCCTGGTCGGAAAACGAGTCGCCGTGGTCAGCGGGCCGCCCCATGGGACCTGGCAGGAGCAGACGCTCATCGACGCACGCCGCGCGTTCCCCGTCCCGCGTTCCATGAGCGACGCCCAGGCCTGCTCCTTTTTCGTGAACCCACTGACCGCGCTGGTGCTGGTGAGACACGTGCTTCAGGTTCCAAGGGGGGCGGTGCTGCTCCAAACGGCGGCGGGCTCTGCGCTTTGTCAAATGGTGCGAAATCTCGCTCGCGAGGATGGCTTTCGCGTCGTCGACGTGGTGCGAAGCCGGTCTGGCGCCGAGCGATTGAAGCAAGGAAACGCGAAGTACGTCGTTGCCCTGGAAGACGAGGGCTTGCTCGACGCGGTTCATCGCATCGCGCCTACGGGGGTCGATTACGTTCTCGATTGCGTGGGGGGGCCGGCCGGTTCGGAGGCGCTGCGAGCCCTCACGCCCGGCGGGCGCATGGTTTGCTACGGCACGTTGAGCCGTGAACCGATCTCGCTGCCGCCGCGCGACATCATGATGCCAATGACGAGCGTCGAAGGGTTTTACTTGGCGGCGTATCTAGCCAAGCGGACGCTCTTTCAGCGTTTGGGCCTGGTCCGCACGACCGCGAAGCTCATCGCAAGCGGGGTGCTTGGCACGCCTGTCGAACAAACCTACCGGCTCGATGCGCTGCACGCGGCACTGGCGCACGCAACAAGGCCGGGGCGGGCGGGCAAGATTCTGCTAGATCTCTCCTAGGGGCCGAAAGAAATGAAGCCGCTCATCCTCGTTTGCACCGACTTCTCGCCCTGTTCCGAGCTCGCACTCGAGCGGGCCGCCGACATCGCCGGGCGTGACGGAGCTCGCGTGTTCGTCATTCACACCTATGACCCCAAACGAGCGTCCGGGCCCGGCGCCCGGGCCACCGCGCCAGGCGATCGGGAGGCCTGGGACGAGAGCTCGATGCAGCGCCTCAGAGAAGCCCGCCGCCGCTACTTCGGGCACTTCGCGGATACCGACGTGCAATACGATGCCATTCCGAGCGCACATCCTTCGATCGAGATCTGTAAGATCGCAAAAGAGACAAAGGCAAGCCTCATCGTCGTCGGCTCGCATGGGCGTACCGGGGTGTTGCGCCGCTTACTGGGCAGCGTGGCCGAAGCTACGGTGCGCCATGCGCCGTGCAGCGTGTTCGTGGTTCGCGAGGCGGCGGAGCTCGATGCGTAACGGGTCGGTCGCGCGCCGAAACGACGCCGATCGCTAGCCTAGCTTCGCCTTGATGTTGGCCAGGCGCTGTTTGATCTCCTGCCCGAGCGCTTTGAGCTCTTCGCCTACCTCGTCGGCCTTGGAATCGAAGCGCTGCTCGAAATCAGCGATGCGTGGCTGAATCTCGTCCCAGGCGTCCTTCGCGTCCATGCCGGCGAGGTGCAGCTTCAGCTTGATCTCGTCTGCGGCACGCTTGAGGTCGTTGCGGGTGTCTTCAAGGTCTTGCTTCAGTGTCTTGTCTGCTTCTTCGGCGCTCATGGTCGACTCCTTTGCGGGGATCGGTCTGATACCAGCAGTGCAGCCGACGTGCCAAACGCGATTCTTTGGTTTTCGGAGCTTTGCCGGCCGCGAGGCGCACAATCTTCGTTTCATGCCCTAAAAGGCGCACGTTTGGCGCGGCCGCCAGAGGTATGGTTCAGGGGTTGCCGTCGCAATCGGCAGCGCCTCCGGATGGGGCCAACTTGGCGCGCCCAATGCATGTAGGGTAGTGGCAAGACACTCCGCTAGGATTGGAAGCCCTGAGGATGCATCCCGCTATGTCGCAGCCGGCGACTGACCCACCACCTTGGTCCGTCGTGCACGGCGAGGTCCTGCAAGCGCTGGACGTCCGCCCGGCCGACGGGCTCGGGGCGAACGAGGTAGCAACCCGGCGCGAGCGCTTCGGCCCAAACATCCTTGCCGAGTTCCACGCGACGTCCTGGCTGACGATCTTGTGGCGACAACTCCGAAGCTTCGTCGTCTATCTGCTGATTGCGGGCGCGGCGCTTTCGTTCGCGCTGGGCGACCACCTCGAAGGTTTTGCGATCTTGGCGGTCATTGGGATCAACACCTTGATCGGTTTCATTACGGAGCTTCGTGCGGTGCGGTCGACGGAAGCGTTGCGGCAGCTCGGCAGCACCGAGACCACCGTGCGCCGCGCCGGCGTTGCGCAAAGAGTCCCTGCGGAGGACCTGGTTCCGGGTGACATCGTCCTGTTCGAAGGCGGCGACGTCGTGACTGCCGACGTCCGTCTGGTGGCGGCTTCGAGGGTGCAATCCAATGAATCGCTTCTCACGGGCGAGTCAGTCCCAGTCGAGAAGGCCACCGATGTACTGCCGGCTGAGACCGTGATTGCCGAACGCGAGAACATGCTGTTCAAGGGCACGGCGATTACCAAGGGCAGCGCCGAAGGCGTGGTCGTGAGCACGGGGATGGAGACCGAGCTCGGCAAGATCACTGCGCTGGTGCAGACGGCGCCGGACAAGAAGACCCCGCTCGAGGAGCGCATCGACGCCCTCGGCAAGATCATGGGCTGGCTTTGCATCGGTCTGGTCACGATCATCGGCATCCTCGGAGCGCTGAGCGGCAAAGAGCCGTCGGAGGTCATCAAGACGGCGATCGCGCTGGCCGTGGCGACCGTGCCGGAGGGACTTCCCATCGTGGCGACCCTGGCCCTCGCGCGCGGTGTTCTTCGCATGGCGCGCCGAAATGCCTTGGTCGAGCAGCTGTCCGCCGTAGAGACCTTGGGATCGACCAGCGTGATTCTCACCGACAAGACCGGAACCTTGACCGAAAACCGGATGACCGTGACCGGCGCCGTTGTGCCGGGGACAAGCGCGGCCGACCCGACCAGCGTCGATGTCCCGTTGCGCGGCGAGCAAGCGGAGACTGACGACGACGTTTCGCGACTTCTCGTCGCGTCTGCGCTGTGCAGCGATGCTTCCATCGGCGTGGACGACGAGGGGCGAGAGGTCCAGGTGGGCGATCCGATGGAGGTTGCGCTCTTGGTGGCGGCACGCGAGATCGGACTCGACCTCCAGGAGATCATCGCAGCGGAGCCCAGGCTCTCCGAGGAGGCCTTCGACCCCGACATCAAGATGATGGCGACGTTTCATCGGGATGGCGATGCGACCCGAGTCATCGTAAAGGGCGCCCCCGAAGCGGTGTTTCGCGCGTGCTCGTCGGTCCGTACCACCGAGGGCCGCCAAACGCTCGACGAAGCGACCTTGGCCGTCTGGCGAGAAGAAAACCATCGGGTCGCATCCGACGGGCTGCGCATGCTGGCGATTGCCGATCGGTCGGATCGCGAAAGCAACGACGACCCGTACTGTGACCTCACCTTGCTGGGCCTGGTGGCGCTTTCCGACCCGCCGCGTTCAGACGTGGTCCAAGCGATCGAGCAAAGCCATCGAGCAGGCGTCGACGTGATCATGGTGACCGGCGACCAGGCGCCGACTGCGGAGCACATCGCAGCGTCCGTCGGTCTGATCCCCGACGCTGACAAAGGGAATGCAGTCACCGGTGCCGATCTCCAGGCGATGCTAGACGGCGGTGAGGAGGGCGCGGTCAAGCTCCGGGACACCCGCGTCTACGCGCGAACCGACCCCGAACAGAAGCTGCGTCTAATCCAGTTTTTTCGAGGTGAGGGCGAAACGGTGGCGATGATCGGGGACGGAGTGAATGACGCGCCGGCGCTACGACAGTCCGACATCGGGGTGGCGATGGGCAAGCGGGGCACACAGGTCGCTCGGGAAGCCGCCGACATGGTTCTGCAAGACGACCGTTTCGCCACGATCGTCGTGGCGATTCGGCAAGGCCGCATCATTTTCCGGAACATTCGCAGCTTCGTGTTCTATCTCTTGTCGTGCAATCTGAGCGAGATCATCACGGTCGGCTTGGCGTCTGCGGTCAACGCACCCCTTCCGATCTTGCCGATGCAAATTTTGTTTCTCAACCTGGTGACTGATGTATTCCCAGCGCTTGCGCTCGGCGTGGGCGAGAGCGGCCCGTTCATCATGGAGCATCCGCCGCGATCCAAATCTGAAGCGCTGCTCACGCGCCGGCACTGGGCGAGGCTGGTTGGGTACGGATTGGTGATGAGCGCCGCGGTGCTCGCGGGGCTCGCGATTGCGATGCTCGTGTTCGACATGGAAGTGAAGCGAGCCGTCACGGTCTCCTTTCTGATTCTGGCGGGCGCCCAGCTCGGCCACGTCTTCAACATGGTATCGCCGCGGTCGGGTTTCTTCTTCAACGAGGTCACACGCAACCCTTGGATTTGGGCGGCGATCATCCTCTGCGTAGCCCTGCTGGTCGCCGCGGTCTACGTGCCGATTCTCTCGGAGGTCCTCGGTACGGTGGAGCCTGGGAAAGAGGGCTGGATGCTGGTGCTCACTCTCAGCCTCGCCCCGGTTCTGGTTGGCCAGAGCTTGCGGGCGATCGGTCAAATCCGTCGCAAGCACGGGCGGCAAGTGGCCCTAGAGCATGGCGAAACAGCCTGACTGTGGTACAGCTCCGCCCATGGACAAGACCGCGCCGATTGCCGATTTCATGACCTCGATGCCCCATACGGTGGGCAGCGAGCAAACGATTACGTTTGCTCAGAAGCTCATGCAGAAGCACGGCATCCGTCACTTGCCTGTCCTGCACGGCGGCGAGCTCTACGGCGTCGTCAGCGACCGCGACCTCGGCATGATCGCTGGGCTCAACGAAGTCAACCCCGACGCCACGACCGTCGAAGAGGCGATGACTCAAGAGGCTTACACCGTCTCCCAAGACACTCCGCTGTTCACCGTCCTCAACGAAATGCTCGAGCACAAGTACGGCTCGGCAATCGTGCTCGAAGGCAACAAGATCATCGGAATTCTAACCACACACGACGCGCTAGCGCTCCTGGTCGAGAAGTTCCCGAACGCGTGACCCCGCAAGATCGATCCGTTGCATCGATCACGGGGCTGGCGCGCCCGGCTCAGTCGCCCACGCCGAGCTCGTCGATGACCTTCGTCAGAAGCGGCGGGTCATCGGTCATGATGCCGTCGATGCCGTAGGTTTCGATGAGGAATCGCATCTCTTCTTCGTCGTTGATCGTCCAGACGTGGACGTACATGTCGAGCTCGCGGGCCCGAGG
>JABDJF010000273.1 GCA_013002645.1 Myxococcales bacterium | reverse complement strand
CGCGTTCGGTCAAATCGGGAAGAAGCGACCCAAAGTGCAACAAACAGGCGACCTCCTAGTCGGAAGATGGCCTAGATCCAAGGAGGTCATGCTTAGGCCGCACTTAAAGATAGACCCTCTGTGGTGCTACGTAGGGGGATTGTATTTGGCTGAGGGCACGACTCCCAAATCGACGATGTTCTCCATGTTTGGGAACAAGCCGAAGTCCCTCGGCCTCGGCTTCACGTCCACAGAAGACGTGAGCATCACCCTAGTGCTTCGGGCGCTGGAGCAAATCTTGTTGCCTGAAGACGTTCTCACGGCGTGGAAGATAAAGGTGGGCTCTCAGTACTTCCCGGAACTTGTGGTCAATGGGTTGAAGCTTGGGGTTCCGATGCTTCGGGGGGGTAAGAGCGGTGACGGAAAACTGAGGACAGCAGAGATCTCCCTTGCCATTCGCGAGTGGGGGCTTCAGGTCGCGCCGGTTCTGCGCAGATTCGAATCGAGATACTCACACGTGGAGCCCACGGGCGCGGGGCTGCCGCGAATCGATTTCTGGGCATCATCGGCAGTGGCGAGATGGTACTTTCCGCTGTTGATGTACGGAGTCTTTTCAGAGACGGTCGCCAACCCTGTCGAGGAGTTCACCGGTGAGAACTAGTTTCGTTCCACTTGCGGGGGTCCACTTGCGGAAAATCGAGCTGCTGGACGCACACAGGAGTTGGCTGGCAGACTGGCTCGAGAAGGAAGGAGCGCGCGCCGGCGACGGCCTGTGTTCCGCATCGACCTGCGTCGTCGGCGCGATCGTGGATCAGCTCCTTCACGGGGCCCAGAAGTGGGACTGGGTGGGTATCGCGAACGAGTACTTGGAAGGCCGCTCGGGAGAGCCTCTCGCGTATTCCGAAGCCTACGGGAGACAACTCCACGGCTTCGATAAGCAATGGCATCAGTCTCCAGTGTACGCGATCTATTACCGGTGGTGGATCGAAAAGACCAATGGTAGGAAAGCCGAACTGGGGGCCCTGGCAGCACGGATTCGCAACCTGATCCAGCGAGACGGGTGGGTCTACAATCCTGAAGTAAGCCCAACTGGGCCACGCACTCGAATGAAATCCGAACGTGTCATGTCACTAGCAATGAGCATCGAAATTCTTCGAGATTCCGAGGAGCTGGAGGCTCACGCGAATAGCTTCACCTCCCTGATCGCGTCGCTTCCGCTAACGCCCTACCTGAGTTCTGAGTGCTTCCGTTTGGCTGCGTTGGCTGGGCTCGAAGCAACAAGCCAGATTCCAGCGGGTCTCGAAAACGTGCTGCAACGAAACGAGACGGGTGACGGATACTGCGACTTCAGCCAGAGCAGCAAGGTCGATGACTACATGGGGTCCGCCAAACGCACGGGCCATGATACGGAAGTCCATTCGGCAATCGCTGCAGTACACGCCCGCTACATTGCTGAACACTGCACGCCCGAGGTTCAGACGAGAGCAACCCAGAGGATCGAGAGTTTCGGAGAGCACATCGCAGAGCACCCGATGGACATACCCGCTTTTCACATCCGCGACTTGGTGGACATACCGTTTGGAGAAGGAGTCACTCCACTGGAGTTGATCGCCGGCTCAGCAGTAGCGGGGGCTCATGAGTAGGGCTGTTGACCAGCTGGTGCTGCCTCTGATGGGCGACCTGTCGGCCAACGAGCTCACCCTGGAGCTGAAGCCGTACATCCAGCCTTTTGAGCGCGTCCTCGCATCCGCCGAGCTAGCCGGACTCATTCCGGAACTACAAAACGAATCCCTATGGACTACGCAATCGCCAGACGTCCTACAGATACGTGCGGGCGCCGACCTAGAACACCTCAGTGGCCGCCTCGCTTACTGGCAACGAGTCGGACGGGAAAACCTCTCGCCGACACTGCAGGTCCTTCTCGAGGCGACCGACAACGGCCGAGGAATCGGCCGCATGCCTACGAGTCGCAAGCTCAGGTACGGACCACACGACCTGCACGAGTACCGCGGGAAGTTCTTCCCTCAGCTTGTGAGGTCGTTGATCAACTTCGCAGGGCTCCGTCGTGGGTCACTGGTTCTGGACCCGACGTGCGGAAGTGGGACCACGAACTGTGAGGCGCGCGTACTCGGCATGCGCTCAGTCAGTCTCGACTTGAATCCTCTGTCGGTCTTGATCGCTCGGACAAAAGCCGGGCTAATTGCCGAAAACCCCGATCGCTTCGATGAGGGAATTTCGCGGTTTCTTGAGCTTCTGGATCGGTCACAAGGCGTCAACCCGGAATCGCTCTGGACGGAGGAGGAGCTCGACTACCTGCTTCGCTGGTTTGCCCCAGAAGCCCTCTCAGAGACAGCGAGCATCGTCCGTCACATCCAGAGATGCACGGACGAAGATACGAGTCGATTCCTCACTGTCTGCCTGAGCAATATCGTTCGCGGGGTATCGTGGCAGCTCGAATCGGACTTGCGAGTGCGGAAACGAGTCTACGACTACACAAGTGGCTCGACGTACGAGCGGTTCACATCAGAAGTTCAACGCCAGCGGGCGAAGATCGAGCCGTACCTGAGGGTGCTCTATGACGAGCAAGTAGAGACATGTCCGACTCCCGGAGATATCCGGGTCGGCGATGCGCGAGTGATTCACAATGAACTACGGGAATATCGTGGCCAGTGCGACGCTCTCATTACCTCTCCACCCTATGCGACAGCACTCCCGTACCTGGATACGGACCGCCTAAGCCTCATGGTCCTGCGGCTTCTCGATCGGCCATCCGTGAGACAACGCGAGAGGGAGATGATTGGAAACCGGGAGGTCTCGGAAAAGGCCCGTGCCGCTCTATGGGAGGATTTTCAGAGACGTTGCTCCGAGTTGCCCAAAGA
>JABDJF010000794.1 GCA_013002645.1 Myxococcales bacterium | reverse complement strand
GCAATAGCTCGCGAACCGTTCATGGATGACGCCCGCGTCGAGGCCGAAGCCCTCGGTGCCGTGGACGTGGTGAGGGGCCGGCTTCTCACGCTTTTCACGCAAGTACCCGTGCATCGCGGTGAGGGCATCGTTGCCAAGCTCCATGCCCAGCGTCCGATACGCGTCGGCGATCGTACCGACCGGGTCGCGGCTCAGGTCCGGCGCGCGAACGTGGGCTACGCGCCCCGCGGGAAGTCGGTCCACGGCCGCTACTGCGGGTTCGAGCAAACGGGTCATGTAGCTGTCGGAGAGCTCGGCGCCGATCGATTTCGCTTCGACATCAGTGCTGAACACCGACCGGGCGTAGGCGTGAAGACTGCAAATCGAGCTCAGCGTCTCGGCTGGATTCCGGTGGATGAATACGAATCGCGCGTCCGGGAACACCGCTAGGATCTCCTTCACGAAGAAGGTGTGCGTCGGGTCCTTGAGGATGAACCGCGTTCCGTAGGGCCGGTGATACTGAACCAGCTGAAGCTGGCGGCGGTGTTGCCGGTAGGCGATGGTGGCGTCCTGTGCGAGGAGCCAGTCTAGATACCCGCCGACCCGATACTGGACGTTGAACTGCGGCGTCCGAAAGACGTTGGTGAACATGCCGCGGCATTCATCGGTTTGATAGGCATCCATCGGGTGGATGGCCCTG
The DNA here is from genome assembly GCA_013002645.1 of Myxococcales bacterium. Lineage (GTDB taxonomy): Bacteria > Myxococcota_A > Polyangia > Polyangiales > Houyiibacteriaceae > SG8-38. The sequence continues at coordinate 3,377 of JABDJF010000794.1, read as the reverse complement.
ATGCTCGGCGAGAGGATGTCGGCGAGCATCAAGGTGTTGGTGAGCTTGCGCTGACGCCGTTCGGGACCTTCCGGCGTGTGGACGGGGTCGAAGCTTTCCCAATGGGGCAGGGTGCGGTTGTCCGGGTCTTCGCCGAGCAGGCGATGGAGGACGGTGGTTCCGCTCCGAAACAGCCCCAGTACGAATACCGGGTTTGGAAGCCGGGTCTCTTCGATGGCAGGGGTTTCGCGAAGCGCCCGTTGGACCCGCAAATGCGTGCCGGCCATCCTGGTGCAGTCGATCCATGCGGCGATCTTGCCGATGAAGCTGAGCGCCGCGTCCTGGTTCAGCGATTCGGTCAGGGCGGTCAGGGCAGCCCGGGCATTGGTCGTCGGCTCGCCGGCATCGGGGTTCAAGCGCTGCGCGCGTTCCCAATAGATGTCCGCCGACGGCTTCCCGACGGGTTCGAACGATCCCCCGATCGCGTTCACCGCGCGCACCCACCAGGCATGCGAATCGCGCGCGCGGGTGAATTGAGGAACATGACGCGCCGGTCGCGGCCTCGCCGCAATGGGCGCCGGAAGGTCGAGGTCGATCGCGACCGGTGGCGGCGGATAGGTAGACTGGCGGCCCATGAGAAACTGGCCGTACGAAACCACGATCGGCGATCTGCGCGTAATTTTCCGCCCTTTTTCGTGCTCTGAGGGCGTGACGTCAGGACCCGAGAGGCGTACATTCACCGTAGAGAGTCGATGCGAAGCTTTGCACCAGTCCTGGCCGCGACGCTGATGTTCCTGATGGGCGCTCCGTCTGCTCGAGCCGAAAGCCCGAGCCAAGCCGTTGCAGTCGCTACGGTCAACACGGTCAACACGGCCCGCCGGGCAGCCGAATACCCCGTCCTCACACGGGGCCAGGTGATGTTCATCAACGCGCAGCGGCTGGTCGTCACCCAGGAGCCGCTCCCCGTTGCGAAGGTCGGCGAGGCCCCGCCCGCGCCACAGGCGATCGATTCCGAGAGGCCCGACGCCCCCTCTGCCGGCGCGATCTGGGTCGCAGCGCACTGGGTCTATGGCCCCACCGGCTTCTCCTGGGTCGCCGGCCGCTACGTCTCCTCCAGAGTCGGTCACGTCTTCGTGCCGCCGCGCTGGGCCTCGTTCGAGGAGCAGTACTTCTACTTCTCCGGCTTCTACGTTCCGTACGGCGTCTACGTGCGCAGTTACTTCAATCGCTACTACTTCAGCGGCATGCCCAACAATCGGTCACGCAGCAGCCACGGTCCGTACTGGCCGATCGGCGCTCCGACCCGCGCGAACAGTGCGCTCACCAGCGCCAACGCGCGTGACCCATACTGGCCGATCGGCGCGCGACGGTAAAGAGACCGCTAGAGGGCCAGGCCGCCCAACGGCCCCTGGCTGTACTGCGGCACGCCGAAGGTGTTGACCGGCGTGCCCATCGCGTGCGTCAGCGACACCAAGAGCTTGCCGTGGGGCTCACCCCCGAAGTCGATGTGCTGTCCAGTGTTGAAATAGCCCTGGCAGCCGCCCGCCAAGATGAACGGCATGTCGCGACGGGTGTGGTTGTTCCCTTTGCCGAGCTCATTGACCCAAACCACCACGGTGTTGTCCAGCAAGGTGTTGTCGCCTTCCTGGATGCCATCCATCAAGCCGAGCAGGTAAGCGAACTGCTCCGAATACCATTTGTTGATCTCGCGGAGGTCCGCTCTGGCGCTGTTGTCGTTGTCGTCGTAGTGCGAGAGGCCGTGGTGACCTTCCCCCAGGACCTGCGGAACCCAGTTGAAGCGGACGCCGCTCACCGAGCGTGACCACTGAAGCGAGGCGACACGCGTCAGGTCACAGGCGAGGGCCATCACCAGCATGTCCATCTGCGCCCTGCCCGTGGCGGGGTACATGTCGTTCTGCTGATAGCTGCCTCCGGGCAGGCTCAGCTCGGGGGAGGTGCAGGCTTCACCGAAGCTGGTCGTGATTTCGAGCCTTTGCTCCAGGTCCCGAATCGACTGAAGGTGCTTGTCGAGCTTCTGCTTGTCCTCGTAGCCGAGGCGGCTTTGGAACGCCGCGTGGTCCTCCATGACGGCGTCGAGGACGCTCTTTCGGCGTTTCTGAATGAGCCTCAGTGCGAACGGATCGGAGTCGATGTCGCTGAAGAAGTCGGTGAAGTTCTCGTTTGGATCCTCGCGGGGAGGCACCGGCTGGTCAGGAGCCGAGTAGGACATCCGCGACCAGATCGACGAGCTCCTCACCTGTACGCCGAGCTCGAGCGACTTGAACTTCGTGACCACGTCATTCGCGACTTCGTCCGCAATGTACTGATCGACCGACTGGCCGCCGCCCCAGCCAACGTACCGCGCGTTGCCCGCGTCGCAGTTCCCCTCGCAGAACAAGGTGCCGGGGAGAATCTCGGCGTTGGTGAGCATGCAGGCCATGCCCGTTTGATGTCCGTCACCAATCGAGTCGTAGGTCACCGACTGGTCGACGCCGTCGAGGAAGATCAGCTTGTTCGAGAACGGCGCCATCGCTGCGTGAAGCGGGTGCCCGTTCAAGTCCATGTTCGCCGGCGGGCTCCAGATGTCTTGTCGCGTGCCGTTCGCGGTGAACCAGAAGACGATGCGTTTGGGCGCGGTGCCTGCTTGAGCCGAGCCCGTGCGCGGCATCATCGCATCGAGCATGGGCAAGCCGATGGCCACCGTGCCCCCAAAGAGGGTGCCCTTGAGCATGGCGCGACGTTTGATTCGTTTCACAGCGCACCTCCGTTTGCGTCGGGTTCGAGCTCGACCGCGCGGCGGTAGAGGAACGCGTTCGTTTGCGTCAGGGCGACGAGGAGCGCCTTGATGTTGAAGCCTGAGGAGCGAAACACGTCATTGAGCTGCTCGACGCTGCAGCTGTCCTCGGCCGTCACCGTTCGGTTGTACCCGAAACGGAACCACTGGGACGAGACGCACTCCCGTACCTGAGTGCTCCCGGCCAGCGCGTTGGCAAGCTCGACCGCGCCGTCGTAGTCCCCGTCGATGTCGTCGGTCTGCACGACCTCACCGGTCGCATCGATGCTCTTGCCGTTTTGCTGATCGCGCCACTGGCCGATGCCGTCATAGTGCTCGAAGATGAAGCCGATGGGGTTCATCAGGGTGTGGCAGCCGGCGCAGGCCGGGTTGGCGCCGATCTCCTCGAACTGCTCTTTGGTGGTCTTGCTGGGGTCCAGCTGCGGAGGCTCGATCACCAAGTCGTTTGGAGGGAGCGGCAGCGTGTTGCACATGAGCTGCTCACGCACGAACTTGCCGCGAAAGACCGGCGAGCTCTGGTTGAGGTTCGCGTGCGTAGCCATCAGGCCGGCGCTCGTCAGGAAGCCCGCCCTGCGCTCCGGGTCGACCTGAACCTGCCGAAACT
>JABDJF010000265.1 GCA_013002645.1 Myxococcales bacterium | reverse complement strand
TAATCATAACGAGCAGTTAGCGATCATACGCTCTCTGCTCGTTTTTTCGTTTTGACGCGTATTTGACATCAACAATGTCAACGCGAGCCCAAACGCAGTCTGCATCGCGCAGCAACGATCAATTTTCCGAGCGTTTTCACGATTCGGGTTCGACGATCGCGCGACCTTGCGGGTGCATAACCCGAAGGTCGGATGGGTCACAAAGCGGTGCGATTCGCGGGAGATGAGACGCGCGAGTTCTGCGACCTTCGGGCAGAAGACCCGAAGGTCATTCCGAGCGTGGCGCACCTTGCGGAACCGCGTCACCGCGAGGTTCTGCTGGCACTCTACAGAGATCGACTGGACTACCCGAGTGCCCGATCCAAGCACGGCGTTGGAGCAACGGAGCTCGAGGAACTTCATCAAGCCGCGCTCGAGGCCCTACTCCAACACGGTCGGAGTTAGTTGCAGCGCTTACGGCCCTTCGAGATGCAAACATAGTACTCGGACTGCGTTTGTTTGCCGGTCTCTTAGCCCATGGGGCTCAAGAAGAGCGCCTATGTCTATGTCAAAACCAAACTCAGGCGTCGGGTAGCTCTCCAAGATTGAAGTGTCGGGTAGAGGGCGTTGTTCTCCCTCTCTGCAGCGGTTAATCCAAACACCCCCAGCCGGCGTAGGGCTTTTCGAGGGCTGGCGTTGGGCCGGCCCTGGCTCGCGGTCCGTCACCTTAAAGGAGAGGCAACATGGTTCGGCTATTCATCGACCCGCTCGTTCAACTTCGTCATTTCACAGCAATTCTGGTGGCGGTCGCCGCGCTGGGGCCGAGTGGTTGCGCGACCGAGGGCGGCGGCATCCCGGATCAGGGCCCCTTCATTTCCCCCACGCTCGACGCGGGCCGGCACGCGAGCGCGCTCATTGGTCCCGAGGGCGGGAGCGTCGAGGCGACCGGCGCGGACGGCACGCGCTACACGCTCACGATTCCTGCCGACGCGCTCATCGCAGAGACCGAGATCGCGCTCACGCCGATCACCGCCATCGATGACCTTCCGATGTCTGGCGGGCTGGTCGGAGCCGTGCATTTCGAGCCGAGCGGGCTCGAGCTCTTTCGGGCGGCCTCGCTGACGGTGGAGTTGGCTTCCGCGCCCGTGCTTGGTAGCGAAGAGCTGTTCGCTGGTTTCGTTTACGATGGTGATGGCAAGAACCTCGCGTTGTCGCTTGTACGGGTCGACGACAGGTCTTTCACTTTGCCCGTTCGCCATTTCAGCGGCGGGGGTGCAGGAGCCGCGACGCGCGCGGATCTCGAGGCGGCATTTGCACCGGGTACTGCAGACGCCTTCATCGCGAAGCTGGTCGCAGCGCTCGACTCCGACGACGCTGACGCAATTGAAGCCACGATGCGCGGTTGGTATCAGACGATCGTGAAGCCAGGCCTTCAAGCCGCCGTCTCCAGTGACGCGGCGCTCGAGCGAGGGCTCGCCGGACACGGGCGCTGGCTGGACTTCCTGCTTCAGTTGGCGGAGAGCTCGAATGACCTCGTGCCCGACCTGTTTTCCGAAAGCTATGGTCTAGCTGCCGCCGCGCTTCGCGACGCCATCGCGCGCGCCAACGACACCTGCGAGCGTCAGCAGAGCTTTGCCCAAGCCGAGAAGGCCCTGCTTTGGCAGCGCCGCGCGGAGTCGATGCTCCCGGAGGCCGTGCGTCTCGCGAACGGTCTCGACCGCCGTTCGGTCGTCCTCGACCTCTGCGTGCAGGTCGTGTTCGAAAGCACCTCGTTTCCTCAAGTGCCGATCGCTGGCGAGCCCGAACCCCTGCACGTGGTCGTCGGCTATGCGTTCGGCACGGGTGCAGTGGAGCGCGCCGCAGGCATGGAGCTCTCTGTGTACGCTGGTAGCCAAATACCCACATCCGCATCTGCGGAGACCGACGCGTCCGGGGAGGTCGAGCTCTCGGTGACGCCGCCCGCCGGTACACTCGAGATCGAAGTCGTGGCATGCATCGGTCGCGTCCCGGGCGCGGGCTTGCTCACCGGTGCATTGATCTGCCAGCAGGCTTTCATCGTCCGCGGCCTCGTCGTCTTACCGGGAATCGTCGACCTTGCACCCGGCAGCAGCCAGCAGTTCGTCGCCCAGGTCCTCGGAATCGATGAGCCCGTCACCTGGTCCGCCATCGGCGGCACCATCGACGCGAACGGACTCTTCACCGCCGGAAGCATGGCCGGGATATTCACCGTCTCGGCCACGAGCACCGCAGACTCGTCCGTGCGTGCCGATGCCAGCGTCACCATCAGCGGAGC
>JABDJF010000741.1 GCA_013002645.1 Myxococcales bacterium | reverse complement strand
CGGCATCGCAAATGCCGTCGCCGTCCATGTCGACGCCGTCGTCGCTCGGGTCGAAGAAACCGCTGCTGCAATCATCACAGCTGTCGCTATCGGTGTCCGCGCAGACCGTGCCGTCGCTGTCGTTCGAGTCCGTGGTCGCATCGGAGCAGCCTACATTGCCTCCGCTGCCGTCACCGAGGCCGTCATCGTCCCCGTCGACGCACACGTCCCCGGCATCGCAAATGCCGTCGCCGTCCATGTCGACGCCGTCGTCGCTCGGGTCGAAGAAACCGCTGCTGCAATCATCACAGCTGTCGCCATCGGTGTCCGCACAGACCGTGCCGTCGGAGTCGTTCGAGTCGGTCGTCGTGTCGACGCAGCCCGCGTTGCCGAGGGTGCCGTCACCCAAGCCATCGGAGTCCTGGTCTACACAATCGCTGCCGGAGCCGCTGCAGTCGCCAGTCTCGATCGAGCACGCCTGGCCTACCGAGCACCCGTCGCCCGAAAACGCACCGAGCTCGACGGAGAGAGGACCGGGGCTTTCGACCTCGATCGTGACGGGTTCGCAACCCGCGCCAACGACCGCGCAGTTCGAATCCTGCGCGACCGCGTAGAGCCCATACTGGCCCGGTTCGGGAATCCCGATCGCCGGACCTGCGCTCCCGTCGCGAAGAACGAACATGCTGTCGAGGGCGTCCTCCGGTCGGTCACCCATCACCGCCGAATCGCAGGAACCGACGAGGTACACCTCGACGCGAACCGCCTCGTCGCGCGCCGCCCGCGGCACCCCCGGTGCAAAGGTCACGGCTACACTGAGCCCCTCAGCCCCTGACTCGCCGCCGCAGCCTGCTGTCGGCGATCCGACGATGGCGACCAACAAGATGGCGAAGCCCAATCTGTGACTAAGTACACTCACCAGCTCACCGTGACGCCGCCCGATGCGGGCTGGCTTTCCTTAGAGCTCTTGGACAGAAGGACACCGGCGGTGACGCCTCCCGCGACCGCGACCGCGGTGACGGCCACAATCCAAGGCCACTTCTTCTTCTTTTTCTTCGTCGTCGGCTGATCGACGGGGCCTTGGTACTTCGGCATTTGGAAGACGCTCGGCGACTGTGCCGGCACAGGCGTGGGCATCGGCGCTGGTACCGGCGGCTTCGTAGACGGTGGTGCTGCCTTTGGACGCGTGCCCTCGATGCTTGCACTGAACAGGACGGTACCCCGCCGGGTCTCCGCCGACGCATCGCACCCTTGGTGCGCGCCAGATTCTGGAAGTGCGATCCGTGCACGCGTACCCTGGGCAGTGCGTGCGATGGCTCTGCCCTCCGGCGGAACTCGGCATTGAAGGCCGATATGGTGCACGAGGTCCTTGGGAACCTGTTCGACGCGCGCCACGACGAATGGTTTCCCGTCGAAAACTTTCTCCTCGATGACGAGCTCGACCCCCAGCGTTCCGCCGTTCGCCTCGAGCATGTCGTTGAAGGCCCGGCGCACCGGAGGAGGCGCAAGGCTTCCGAGCTGGTGACGCGGACGCAGCGCGCCAACGCGCTCCAAGTCCCGGAGCATCGCGGTCTCGTTGCCCATCGCATGGTGGACCAGGGCTCTCATTTCAAACAGCAGGAGAAGCTCCTCGACCGAGAGGTCCGCGTCCCTTGCTGCGAGATTGAACGTGCGAAGCGCCGCCCGAAAATCGGCATCCTCATAGGAGGCGATGGCGTCGTCTAAGAGGTAGTGAGCCTTTGCCTCGGTCGAGAGGAGGCAGAGAGCGCCCAAAAGTCCAATGATTCCGAGTTTTGTAGACATGTGCTCTAGTCCCTACAAAATAGCGAAAAGTGAAGTACCAATCAAAAGTTTTATAAATAACGGCTTAAATGCGCTATAAGGAGTTGGGGAATCGTGAGCTTGGATACCGAGAAAGCGGAGACCGGTGAGGGGGTGGAGTCGCTTCCGCCGGAATCGGTGGCGGAGAGCGTCCCGCCGGAGCGAGCTCCGCCGGAGCGGATCGGCCGCTACGAGCTTCGCTTCCAGCTCGCGTCGGGGGGCATGGGTTCGGTCTACCTTGCTCGGCTCGACGGAACCGCAGGGTTCGAGAAGCTGGTCGCGCTCAAGCGGATCCATCCCCACCTCGCGAAAGAAACCGACTGCATCGAGATGTTTCTGGACGAAGCGAAGATCGCTTCGCGGATCACTCATCCGAACGTGTGCAGTGTGTTCGACTTTGGCCAAGCCGACGGCGAGTACTACATCGCGATGGAGTACCTCGTAGGCGAGCCTTTGGCCCGTGTCTATACGAGGGTAGCCAACGTTACAGAGCAACGCCGGAGTCCTCTGCTGCCGCTTCGAATGGCGCGCATCATCGCGAATGCCTGCGAAGGGCTCCACGCCGCCCACGAGCTCAAGGACGCCAACGGCGATCTACTTCATGTCGTCCATCGCGACGTCTCTCCTCGGAACCTGTTCGTTACATATGACGGCGCGGTGCAGCTGGTCGATTTCGGAGTGGCTAGCGCACGCGAACGTTTGCACAAGACGTCCACCGGGGACGTGAAGGGAACCATCGCGTACATGGCCCCGGAGCAGCTGAAAGCCGGAACCATCGACCGAAGAATCGATATCTGGGCTTTGGGCGCCGCCCTGTGGGAGGCGCTCGCTGTCAAGCGGCTTTTCAAGCGTGACACCACGGCCAATACGATGTTCGCCTTGCTTTACGAAGACATCGCTCCGCCGTCGAAGTTCCGACCCCAAGTTCCCAAAGAGCTCGACGACATCGCATTGAAAGCACTCGCCAGAGACCCAAACGAGCGCTGGCAAACCGCCCGAGAAATGGGTCAGGCGCTCCGAAAATTTTTGACTAAGCAAGAAGAGCTGATCGGTCCGGCCGAGCTCTCGGACTGGATGCGGGAGCTCTTTCCCCAGGGAGAGGCGCGCAAGAATCAGCTCATGGAGCTCGCGCGGATGCAACGTGCGCCGGTGCTCTCTATCCCCATAGCTGATGAGTTCGACATGACGCAGGCCGGGACGCTCGCGGGGACGATTCCGCTACCTAGGAAAAGGGGACGATCCCGACGCATGATGGTCGCGTTGGCTGTGGGTCTAGTCACTGTCGGTGGCGCCGTCGCCGCTGCGCTGGTCGCCGGCTATCCGGAAGAGAACGTCGCACCGTCGCCGGCCATGGTCGAAGCACCCCGGCCGATGGCAGCGGTGCACGCGGCGGAACCCCCAGCTCCCGTCGAGCTGCCGAACGACTCGGTCCTTCGAAAGCCAGTCGATCCGCTTCCGGCTGCAACACCCCCAGTCGAGCGAAAAGCCGAAACCGCACCGCCTGTCGAGCGAAAGGCAAGAACCGCGGCGCCCGTGGAGCGAAAGGCAAGAACCGCGGCGCCGACTCGCAAACGACGCGCTCGTCCGAAACCACAGAAGGGCGCGAAGCCGGGCACCGTCAACCTCGTTACTCGCGGCGGTTGGGCTGAGGTATTCAAGAACGGGAAGTCGTTGGGAAGCACTCCGAGACGGCTAACGCTCCCCGCTGGACGTCACAAGCTAGTTTTGAAGCGCTCCGGCACTGGGCCTCCCAAACGGGTCTTCATCGACGTCAAAGCCGACACGATCAAGCAAGTCTCGATCACCCTCGACTGACGCGACGCCGCCGCTGAACGCCGTCGAACCCGGCCTAGGCTAGAGTCAGGGCTTGAGCTTGATCGTCATGTCGATCATGCGTTCCTGCTTGCCGGTGTACGGCGGATAGAACCAATGCAGGAGCGAGAGCCACGGGCTGGTGAAGACAGGACGCATTTTGCTGAACTCTACGAAGCCCTCGTGGCCGTGGTAGTGGCCGATGCCGCTCGCGCCAACACCGCCGAACGGCAGGTCGTGCTGAGCGACGTGGATGATGCAGTTGTTGATGGTGACGCCGCCCGAAATCGTGCTGTAGAGGAGCTTGTCCTTGCGGGCGCGGTCGTTGGTGAACACATAGAAGCCGAGCGGCCTGTCCCGGCGGGTCACATACTCGATGGTCTCGTCCAGGTTTTTGTACGTCATCACGGGGAAAAGAGGACCAAAGATCTCTTCCTGCATGATCATCATGTCCTCGGTGACGTTGAGCACGAGGTGCGGCGGGAACTTGCGAAGCACATCGTTGAAAGACGCATTCGGGACCAGCGGGACCAGCTTCGCGCCCTTGGCCTCGGCATCCTCGAGCGTCATGCGCAGGCGCCGGAATGCCTTGTCATCGATGACCGAGGTGTAGCTGTCGTCGTTCGTGTCGGGATAGCGCTCTGTGACCAGGCGCTGTGCCGCTGCGACGAATCGATCCTCGCTGCCCTCCGGAAGGAAGAGGTAGTCCGGCGCCAGGCAAGTCTGGCCTGCGTTGACGAGCTTCGCATACATGATTCGCGAAGCAGCCTCGTCGATGTCGAAGTCGTCACAGACGATCGTCGGCGACTTGCCGCCGAGCTCGAGGGTGACCGGCGTCAGGTTCTCTGCCGCCGATCGCATGACCGTCCGACCGACGTCGGCGGAGCCGGTGAAAATGATGTGGTCATAGGGAAGCGTGGAGAAGTCGCCGGCACGAACGCCCGGCAAGATCGCGACGACCTCTTCTGGGAACACCTCGCTGAACTTGTCCGCCAGCAGGCGGCAAAGGTGCTGCGAGTTGCTGGCCATCTTGATCATCGCGCGGTTGCCGGCGGCCAAGACACTGGTGAGAGGGCTCAAGGTGAGGAAGAGCGGGTAGTTCCAAGGCGAGACGATCCCCACGACGCCCTTGGGCTGCGGGATGAGCCGGTTGGAGCCGGTCGCAAAAAGCAACGAAATGGGACGGCGCTGAGGCTTCATCCATTTGCGAAGCTTCTTCCGCGTGTGACGAAGCCCGTCGATGACTGGAAAGATTTCGAGGATCTTCGACTCTTCGGCACAGCGGTGCCCGAAGTCGCGCGCAATCGCCTCGACGATTGCGTCGGTGTTCTCCAGCAGGATTCGCTCGACCGCGTCTAGGCGCGCCTTTCGTTCCTGAAGACTCGGGTATGGTTCCCGCAGGTACGCCTCGCGTTGGAGCTTGTAGACGCGCTGCGCCTCGTTTTCGATGGACTGGATCGAGCGGATTTGAGCGGTTTGGGCCATAGCCGGCTAGTTGTAGCGTCACCCTGCGGTCTACCGCAAGCCCCACAATTGGGGCCATAGCCGGCTATTCGCCCGCAGCTTTGGAGTCTAGCTCCAGCCAGCGAGTCATCATTCGGTCTATTTCTTCCCGCAGGTCGCCTTGGCGCGCCACGATGGAGGGCACTTCTTCGGCGCGATCAGCGTACAGCGCCGGGTCATTCAGGAGCTCTTCGACCTCGACCGCCTCTGCTTCGGCGCGTTCGATCTCGCCCGGGAGTCGCTGAAGCTCCTGCTTCTCTTTGTATGAGAGCTTCTTTCCTTTGCTGGTCGAGCTGCTTTTCGGCTCGAGCGCGCTCTTGTCAGCGCTTCGCTTGCGCTTTGCCTGTCCTGCCACGCGTTGGTCTCGGTAATCGCTGTAATTTCCTGCATAGGCGATCACCCGACCGTCACC
>JABDJF010000722.1 GCA_013002645.1 Myxococcales bacterium | reverse complement strand
TGGAAGAGTGTCGAAACGGCGCTTAGCTCCCACCACAAGTCGTCGCTCAGCTCTCACTAGCGTCGCGTACGAGGGAGCGGTGGTGGAGCAGAGCTTCCACACCTCTGTCGTCTGCAAGCCTCTGGTGACGTTCTCCATGGACGCCCTGCGGCTGTCGGGGATAGGGTGGCGGAGTCTCAACCAAGGAAGCGAGGAGCGCAATGTCGAATTTCGAAGCGATCGGACTGATTCTGGCCACGCTCCTGGGCGGGTATGTTGCTATTGTCTGGACGTCGAAGATCCTCAATGAGCGAGCCGACATGGTTCTCAGCGGGGTCGTCAACGGAGTGCCAGCCTCAAAACGGCATCGACACATCATGCTCTACCACGGCTGCCTCCAGTACTTCGGTGGATCGATTGCGCTCGCGTTCGTCCTTACGGTGGGCGAGTTGCGAATCGCTAGCAACGTCGACGATCCGGATGTGCGAACCCTTGCCTACCTAGCCGCTAGCTTGGGGGCTTTCGCGGCGCTGAGCTTGTCGATCCTCGCTCCGTTCTTCCTGACTCATTGCGCGAGAGTTCTGCGCAATGAAGCAGCCGCTGGCTGATACTCACTCCCATGCGCGAGCGGCGCGGTGTTCGACATGCGCCTCTCCTAGCCCTCCACGGTCACCTGCCGCACGCGAACCGAACGCGCGAGGTGAAGCAAGAAGTAGGGACTCATGAGGAGCGAGAAGCCCGCTCCGAAACCCGCGTGCGAGATTCCGATACTGCGGCGATACCCGGATGCCTTCATAGATGCCGCTGACGATCAGATCGCCAAGAAACTGGTTAGCCGACCTCCTGCAGCAACGTAGTACGTAGAACAACAGTCGTTCGTGCTCGCCAGTGAGCGCCTCGTCGTAGTAGGCTCGCACGCTCCGACATGGCTGAACCAAAACGAATCGTCGTTGCGGGTGACGTCAGGATTGACGAGCTCGACTACGAAGCCCTGGCGGCGTCCGATGGCGCCCGTTGGGAAAGAAGCACTCAGGCACGCAGGGTAGAGCTTCCAGGAGATTCGTTGCTGCTGGCGCGCTTGCTCCGCGAGGTCGCGGGGGAGGGCGTCGTCACCTACGACATGCCTTCGAAAGAGCTCGCCGGTGCCCATGCCATTCGTGCGAGGGCGTCGCTGGAGCGCTCCGCTGGCGACAAGCGACGGCAGGCTACGACTTGGCGAGTGGGGCGATTCGCAGGGTTCACCGGGCCGCTGGACCAAAGTCAGACGCTGTGGCGCATCACGACCGATGACGCCGATGCTGAGCTCGTCGTGCTCGATGAAGCGGGCAACGGGTTTGCCGACGCGCCCGAGGCTTGGCCGGAGGCGATTCGCCAAGGCGACAGACAGCCTCACGTCGTCCTCAAGACACGAGACACGACACTCCGGAGCGCCCTTGCGAGCCACCTGTTGACGAAGCACTCGGGCCAGCTGACTTTGCTGATACGCGCGGACGACTTGCGCGCGCATGGCGCCAACATCAGTCGCGGCCTCTCTTGGGAGAGAACGGCCGCGGATCTCCTTCGCCAGCTCGGTGCGAACCCAGCGCTTTCGAAGATCGGAGCCTGCAACGCCGTCGTCGTCACCTTCGGGCTCGAAGGAGCGGTTTTTCTGCGGCGCACGGGCGAGGGAACCGATGCGCGCTTGTTCTACGATCCGCTCAGCGCCGAGGGTGATTGCGCAGCAAACGCGCCGGGTACGATGATTGGGTTGCAGACGGCGTTCGCAGCTGCGTTGTGCGCGACGGTACACAAGGGAGGCCCCGAGGCTCTCAGCGATGGCGTGCGTCACGGTCTGCGCGCCGCACGATTGCTTCACGCCACGGGCTTCGGGGCTCTTTCTGAGACGCCCGACTATCCGAAGGACTTGCTTGCGCAGTCATTCGCGCGAGACGGAACGACGAGTGAAATCGCACTGCCAAACGCCGGACCAAACTCTGATCGTGGGCAGGACTGGTCGATTTCACAGACGCTGAGCGGCGCCCGCCTCGGCGTTCTTGCATCGGAGCTGGTGGTTCGTGGCCCTGATGCAATCGTCCGAGGGACGCCAATGGCCAAGTTCGGCGTACTGACGAGCCTCGATCGCGCCGAGATCGAGGGCTACCGCAGCGTGAGCCAGCTGATCCGCGAATACGCCACGCGCCCCAATGCGTCGCGACCGCTGTGCCTCGCTGCTTTCGGCCCGCCGGGCTCCGGCAAATCGTTCGCCGTCACGCAGATCGCGAACAGCCAAGGTCAGACGCCGATCGAAAAGGTCGTTTTCAACGTCGCGCAGCTCACTTCTCCAGCTGATCTGGCTCAAGCCCTGCATCGGGTGCGCGACGTCGTTCTGAAGGGCAAGTTGCCGCTCGCATTCTTCGACGAGTTCGATGCCGATCTCGACGGCCGGCCTCTGGGCTGGCTGAAGTATTTTCTGGCGCCCATGCAGGACGGGGAGTTTCGGGACGGCGAGACGCTCCATCCCATCGGGCGAGCGATTTTCGTGTTCGCCGGCGGGACCCGCAACAGCTTCGAGGAGTTCTCTGCGCCATCGTCCGAGGCCGCATCTCCCGAAGGCGCCGCCTTTCGAGCGGCAAAAGGGCCCGACTTCGTCAGTCGCCTCCGAGGGTATGTCAACGTCCGCGGCCCAGACCCTGTCTACACAGGAGATCGTTCTGCCATCCTTCGCAGGGCGCTGGTGCTGCGGTCTCTGCTCGAGCGCAAAGTTCCTTGGCTTGTGAGCCCAGGAGGCACCGTCGCGATGGACCCAGGTGTGCTC
>JABDJF010000682.1 GCA_013002645.1 Myxococcales bacterium | reverse complement strand
ATGTCAGTTTGTCCGCGGCCCTCCCGAAAACACACAGCTTTTGAGCCCGCGAGATTGGCCCGGGGATTGCACGGAAGCAAAGCCATGCGCAATCGATTCTCGTTTCTTTTCTCGCTCGGGGCGGCGCTCATGGCGTTTGGCCCGACGACGTTCGCCCAGGCGGCAGACCTGATCACCTCGATCAATGGCGAAGGCTTCCTGTCGGATACCCAAGAGCGCTTCTTCAACGCCGATAACTGCGCGAACCCCGCGGGAACCACGTTCCAGGACCGAATCGACACGACCGCGGGAACCGCGGTCGACCAAGTCTTTCTGTGGGTAGGTGGCCAGAACAGCGAATGCAACCTCGAGAGAAACCGCACGGGCATCACCGCCAACCGTTGCCAGCCGGTGGCAGGCGAAGCCGCGCAGACATTGGATATCAACAACCTGGTACAAGGCCTGACCTTGGCGGACCTGACCGAAACGGGACTCGTCGACTGCGCCAACACGGCTCTCCAGGGACAGCCGTACGAGCTCTATTCCTTTCGTACGACTCCTCCGGGCGCAATGGACATCCTTCCAGAAAATTTCGGCATCGCGGCGTTCAAAGTCGACGTCACCGCCCCAAACCCACCGATTGTGAACACCGAGCCACCGGGGCTTGGCGAATCGTTTACGATGAGCTGGCCGCAGCCGACCGATGACCTTCAGCTCTATCGTTTCTATCGGAACGACGTCGAAGACAATCCGGATACGGCCACTCTGATCGAAGGGGTCACGGCGGACCTAAACGCGACCAGTCAAAACTTCACCGCAACTGGTCTGGAGTTGGAGCAGGACGAAAGCACCTATCTCTACGCCACGGCGGTCGACAAGGCCTCGGCGGTGCCCGGCAACGGCAATGAGAGCGAGCTTTCTGCAGGCTGGATGGTCACGGCCGCTGAGACCGCTGGGTTCTGCGACGCCACCGGCACCTGCACGGGTTGCTCGGTTTCACCTCTCTCGATGGCTGGCGGCTCCTCCAGCCCGGCAGTTTGGACGCTCGGCCTCCTGCTCGCGGCTGCCTTTGTATGGAGGCTTCGTCGGTGAAATCTCTCGCCTCGGCGCTCGTTCTGATGGCGGTGGTCGGGGTCAGCCCCGATCTCGCTCGCGCCGATGAGACTGAGTACGCCTCCAACGAGGAGGGCTGGAGCCCCGAGGGGTACCTGCTCTCGCTTGGCGTTGGCGCCTATCGACCCGATCCGGGAAGCGACGCGTTCGACCGGGTGTACTCCGGCAACGGCCCTATCTTGTTGGCCGAGTTTGACTTCTTCCTGTACCGAATCCCGTTCCTGGGGCCGATCGGGATCGGCGTTGCCGGGGGCTGGGCGGGCTACAAAGGGACGGCATGTCTCGCGAGCTCGCCGCCCGGGACTTGTCTCCCCTCTAGCGACAGTGCCAAGTTCAGCCTCTTTCCGATCAATGCGATGGTCGTCTTGCGAATCGACGCACTCGCTCGCCGGACGCCCTTGCCGTTCGTGTTCAGTGGCAAAGTTGGGTACAACACCGTGTTCTTCAAGGAGACCGTGGGCGCAGGCAAAGGTACCGGCCGGAGCCATGGCTTTGGCTGGGCTGCGCAACTCGCGCTCGAGCTCAATTTCATCAATCCACGGCGCGCCAACGCGCTCGATGAAGACTGGGGCATCAACAGCTCGTTCTTCTTTTTCGAGCTCGGGGGGTCCGACGCGAACAGTCGCGCGCCCGTGGGCGACAAGCTGTACTTCACCGGCGGCGTGGGCTTGACGTTCTAAGGCCGTCGCGGCGGCTCTCCCCCGGTCGGCCGATCGAAGGCGTCTCCCGGTCCATCGAACCGCGCGAGCTCGATGTCGACCAACGTAAGCCCGCAGGCGGGCGCCGTCTGACCCGCATCGTTTCGATCCGCGTCCTCGTGGAGCATCGCCGGGACCGCATCGGTCGAGAGCCAGCCTCGCCCCACGTCGACCAGGGTGCCGACCATGATTCGGACCATGTTCTTCATGAAGGAGTTGCCGACGACTTCTATCGCGACGACGTCGGGCCGGCCGTTCCAGTCGGGTAGCACATTGACCTCGAACATTTCGCGGACGACGATTTCGCGCTGGTCCCCGGACTGCCGAAAGGCGTGGAAGTCGTGCGTGCCTACGAAGTGGGCCGCGGCCGCCTTCATCGCCTCGACGTCGAGGTAGTCCTCGATGCGAACGCCCCGGCGCGCGACGTCCTTTCTCATTCCTTTGGGCCCGAGCTGCCAGGCCTGCTTCCGGATCAGGGGGTCGCGCTGCTGGCCGCAACGCACGAGGTAGCGGTAGCGCTTGTGGGCCGCGTGGAAGCGTGGGTTGTAGCGGCGATAGCAGGGCCGCGAATCGTGAACGACGATGTCCTCGGG
>JABDJF010000669.1 GCA_013002645.1 Myxococcales bacterium | reverse complement strand
GTTGTACTGCGTGCCACCCTGCAGCACGAACTTGCGCCCTAGCGCAGCCATGCGCGGGACGCCGACGACGTATTGCCAGACGTTCTTCGGCAGAACCTGCGCGAGGCCGGCAAGAAGCTCTTCTTTGCTGAAGCCTTCTTTTTGGAAGTTGACCCTATCGGTGTCGAGGAAAACCGCACAGCCATAGCTGAACTTGGGCGCAAGGTCGGCTTGGAATGCGTTCTCGGCGTATTCGGTGACGGGCAGGCCGAACTGATCGGCCATCGCCTGCAAGAGCATTCCGTTGCCCGCTGAACACTGATTGGAGAGCTTGAACGTTTTGATGTCGCCGTTCTCCATGAACAGGACCTTGATGTCCTGGCCGCCGATGTCGCAGATCACGTCGACGTCGCCGAAATAATGCGTGGCGCTCATCATGTGCGCTACCGTTTCGACGATGTTGACGTCGGCGCAGACGCACTCTTCGAGGACGTCGGCTGCATACCCGGTTGCGCCGAAACCAAGCACGTCGAGCTCGATGCCTTTGGCGCGCATGCGGCCGCGAAGCTCGCCTAGGAGCTCCTTGCTGTCCTGAATGGGGTTGCCCTTGGAAAGCGTGTATGCCTTCATCAGCACTTCGCCCTCTTCGCTGAGCAGTACGGCTTTGGAGGACGTGCTTCCGCCATCGAGGCCGATGACCACGCGCACCGTTTTGCTGACGAGCTCTGGCTCGACGAACATCGGAACGTGGTAAGCCCCGAGGAATTGCTCGAGCTCCAATTCATCGCGCGCCAGCGGTGGACCGGCGCTTTCACCGAGCCGCTCTTTGCGACCCTCGGTGATGTAACGGCGGAGGCCGTCGAGCCCTTCGTAAACGCCCACGCTAGCGGGCTCGTGCATGCCGTACATGACCGCGCCGTACGCTGCGTAGAGCGCGGCGTTCTCGGGCACCGGGATCAGCTCTTCGATCGGCACGTCTTTGGGGTAGTCGTAACCGCGCTCGTCCCAGGTCTCCGGAATACGCTTTCGCCAGCACTCCTGTAGGAAGGGAAGGAACGTGTTCGGCCCACCGAGGAGCAGGACCTTGTGCCGAAGCGTATTGCCGCGCGTGAGTACGGACAGATTCTGCATGACGATCGCGTCGGCAAGCGAGCACATGATTTCGTCCGAAGGAATGCCGGTCTTGACGAGGTTGACGATGTCGGTTTCGGCAAAGACGCCGCACTTGGCCGCAACGTGATGCAGATGCGCGTCGTCGAAGTGGAGGTTCAGTGTCTCCTCGGACGGCATGCCAACTTTGATCATGCACTTGTCGATGGTCGCGCCGGTCCCCGAGGCGCACTTGTCGTTCATCGAGGCGATTGCCGACTTGTCGCCGGTCTGCTTGTTCTCTTTGAAGATGATGATCTTCGCGTCTTGGCCGCCGAGCTCGACGACGGAGCCTGCATCGGGGTGCAGCGTCTCGACCGCGAGCGTGACCGAGTTCACTTCTTGAACGAACTTCGCGCCCAGCGGGCCCTCGAGCGGCTTGGCGCCCGACCCCGTGATGAAGGCTCGAACGTCGCCGCAGCCGAGCTCCGCGAGCAGCTGCCCGATGCGCACCATGAAGTCGAGGACACACTCGGCCTGCTTGGTGTGGTGACGCTGGTAATCACTCCAGACGATGCCCTTGGTTTCCGGGTCGACGACAACCGCTTTCACGGTGGTGGACCCAACGTCCAATCCAATTATCGCTTGCTGCATCAGAACGGCTGGGCCCTTCCCTCGTCAGGTCGCTGAGGTAAACACAAGGTTGTTCGAAAGTCACGCGGCTTGGCTTGCAAATCGCGTACGTCGACGTCACACCTCGAACCGCGCAAAGCGAGATCATTTGGCTCGGCTTGGAGGATTCGATGAGCAAGGTGTTGATCATTGGTGCAGGTGGAGTCGGCGGCGTCGTCACCCACAAGTGCGCAGAAGACCGCGACACGTTCTCCGAGATCGTGCTTGCGAGCCGAACCCTGTCGCGCTGCGAAAAGATCCAGAAGCAGGTTCGAGACCTGCGCGGCCGTGAAATCCAAATCGCCCAAATCGATGCCGACGACGTCGCACAAACCGTCGCGCTGATCAAACGCGTGCAGCCGGACCTGCTGATCAACGTGGCCCTTCCGTTCCAGGACCTGCCTCTGATGGACGCCTGCCTCGAAGCTGGTGTCGACTAT
>JABDJF010000658.1 GCA_013002645.1 Myxococcales bacterium | reverse complement strand
TCGTACCGCTCGCAGGCGCCGGCATCCTGACTTTGAGGCAAGTTTATCCGTTCACGCTCGGAGCCAACATCGGCACCTGCATTACGGCATTGCTTGCGGCGACCGCCATCACGGGCGCGTCCGCGCTGCCCGCCCTCCAGATCGCCCTGGTTCACCTGACGTACAACGTGCTCGGCGTGGTCGTCATTTACGGCATCCCGCTCCTACGCGACGTCCCGGTCCAAAACGCGCAGGCGCTCGCCCGCATGGTCCGCAAGCGTAAGTCGGTGGCGCTCATGTACATCATCGGGGTGTTTTTCGTCGGTCCGCTGGTCGCGATCGGCCTGAGCACCATGTAGGGGCGGCTCAGCTCCGCGCAGCCACGGTTGCGCGAACAAGGATCCCGGCCCTGTAATTCGATTGGCCAGTGCAGTAGCATCGGCGCATGGACTACCCCCGATTTCACAAGAACCGCACGAATCTTCTCCTCCACATCGTGGTCGTGCCGCTCTTCGTACTCGGCGTCGTCTATGCCGTCGTTGCCGCGATTCAAGGTCGATGGTTCGCCGCGCTGCTCTCCCTATTGCTCCCGCTAGTCTCCATCGCCATTCAGGGCGTCGGACACAAGAAGGAGCCCAACCCGCCGCTGCCCTTTGAAGGCCCAGGCGAGTTCTTCACGCGGATCTTCACCGAGCAGTTCTACAGGTTCCCGAAGTTCGTGCTCAGCGGGGAATGGCTCCGCGCGCTTCGAGCGTCTCGTTGAACCACCCGGACTGTCCTGGACAGTCCGCGACCCTTCCGTTTGTGGGACCTCGACGCCCTTCGTATGCTGACTCCGTGCTTCGCTTGGTCGGCGCGTTCTTGGTCGTATGGATCCTCGCGAGCGGCGCGCAGGGGCAAGGTCAGCCAGCAGCGGGTGGTGAGTCCGAGAAGAAGCCGCTGATCACGCCGCCGAAGCTGATTCGCTTCGTCGAGGCCGACTACCCCGAGATCGAGGGCGAAGAGCCCGAGGAGACTGTGGTCGAGCTCAACATCGTCGTGGGCAAAGACGGACGGGTGACCGAGGTGGACGTGGCGCTCTCGGCCGGAGAGGCCTTCGATGAAGCCGCCGCCGCCGCCGCCCGCCAGTTTGTGTTCGAGCCGGCGCGCACCGACTGGGAGCCCATCGCTGCGCGCATTCGCTACCGATACGTCTTCGAGCTCAAGGCGCCCACCGAGGCGATCACGACAGGCTGGCTTTCGGGTAGCGTTCTGCTCGCCGAAGACGACAGCGCAGCGGGTTCGGTCGGCATCGAGATTGCCAACGAGCAAGGCGAGCTCGTCCGGGACCTGGTTTCCGGACCGGACGGGACCTTCATCGCGACCGACCTCGAACCCGGGAAGTACCAAATCACGATTTTGGGCGGCGAGTACGGCGACCTCGAAGCCGAGGAGGAGCTCGCGGCCGGGGAGGTCACCGAGGTGATCTACCGGCTCGGCGCCAAGAAGCGGGCGGCGTACCGAGGCTTTGGTGAGACCGCCGTCATCGATGCGCCGCCGCGCGAAGTCGTCAAGCGCACGATCGACAAAGAAGAGCTCACCCGCATCCCGGGCACGCGCGGGGATGCGCTCCGGGCGGTCGAGCTCCTTCCCGGCGTCGCGAGGCCGCCGTTCGGGATCGGTTTGCTCATCGTTCGCGGCTCGGCGCCGCAGGACAGCGAGTCGTTCATCGATGGCATCCCCGTTCCGCTGATCTACCATTTCGGCGGCCTCACCAGCGTCTACAACTCCTACCAACTCGAGAAGATCGACTTCTACCCCGGCAACTTTTCGGTTCGGTATGGCCGCCGTACCGGTGGCATCCTGGAGGTCACCACCAGAGACCCAGCCCAAGACAGAATACACGGCGTCGCCGAGATCTCGGTCATCGACACCTTCATCACGCTCGAAGGCCCCATCACCGACAAGATCAGCATTTCGGGCGGCCTCCGGCGAAGCCTGATCGACCTCATCCTGCCTGCCGTGCTCCCCGACGACATCGGCGTACGGCAGGCGCCTGTCTACATCGACTACCAGTTCAAGCTCAAGTTCGCGCCGACCAAGCGCGACCGTATCCGCATCTCGGCGTACGGTTCGAGCGATAGGCTAGAGCTGATCTTGGAAGAGGCCGGTGGCGATGACCCCGCAATCCGTGGCAACACACAGTTTGCGACCAGCTTCTACAACAACCAGATCGACTGGAGACGCCGTGTCGGGGACAACGTCGACCAGGAGCTGGCGTTCAACGTCGGTCCTAGCAAAATCACGTTCGGCCTGGGCGACGAGTTCAGGCTCGAGGGCACGTTCCTTCAGACCTACGGCCGAGCCGAATGGCGATACCAGGTGACCGACCGGGTTCGATTGATTGCGGGCCTCGACGTCTTCGTCGCCCCTGTGGACCTCAATTACGTAGGCCCACAGCCGACCTCGAATGAGGGAGCCGGAAGTCAGCAGGGCTCGCTCGCAGGCCAGGAGCAGGTGATCGCCGATGTGGATACGACTGTCTACCGGCCGGGCATCTACCTCGAATCCGGGCTCCGGCTTGGCAAATTCACCGAGCTCATCCTGGGCCTACGAGTCGACTACTTCGGCGACATCGACGCGTTTGCGGTCGACCCGCGTGTGACGACCATCTTCACCGTGCGGCCCGACATGCGAGTCAAGCTCGGGGTCGGCATCTTCAGCCAGCCCCCGGAGTTTCAGGAGTCGGACGCGAGCATCGGAAACCCCAACCTCGATCCGATTCAGGCGGTTCACGTCGGTGCGGGCTGGGAGTACGACCCGATCCCCGGCTTCCGTTTTGGGGTCGAAGGCTTCTACAAGTACCTCTGGGACCGGGCTATCCAAACACCGAACGGCGAAGCGCCCTTCTACGTCACCGGCGGCATCGGTCGGATCTACGGCGCAGAGTTCAGCGCGAACTTCCGACCGGCGACCGGACGCAAGTACTTTGGCTACCTTTCGTACACGCTCTCCCGAAGCGAGCGAAAGGACGGGCCCGAGGAGCCCTGGCGTCTGTTCGATTTCGACCAGACGCACATTCTCACCGCGGCGTTCGTTTACAAGTTCCCGCGCAACTGGGAGATCGGCGGCACGTTCCGTCTCGTCAGCGGCAATCCGAACACCCCCGTGATCGGCTCGGTCTACGATGCGCTGAGTGATGTCTTCATACCGATCGACGGGCGGGTGAACTCGCTCAGAAACCCCTTGTTCCACGAGCTCAACGTTCGGGTTCAAAAAGAGTGGATCTTCAAGGGCTGGCAGCTGGCGTTGTTCCTCGACATTCGAAACGCGTACAATCAGCAGAATCAAGAGGGCATCATCTACAACTTCGACTTCACTCAGCAAAGCCCGCTGCTCGGCCTTCCGATCATCCCCTCGCTCGGGGTCAGGGGGCAGCTGTGAGGCGCGGGCTTGGTCCGATTCTTCTGTGTCTGCTGATCGCGTGCAGCGAGAGCTTTCTGCCGGCCTCGGCCGTCGAAGACTTGCGAGTCATCGGCGCTCGGATCGACATCGAAGGGGCCCCCGGCCGCGCCAACCCGAGCCCGGATGACGACCTTCAGGCGTCGATCGTGGTCATCGACCAGGGCGCGACGCCGCCGCTCACCTGGTCTCTCGTGGCCTGCGTTCCCACGGCAACGCGCATCGGCGTGCCGATCTGCGGAACGTTGATCGACGGCTGTGACGGCTGCGTCGGGCCGCCGCCCAGCGACCCGTTTGCATTTCCCGTCGTGCGTTTTCAGGTGCCGTCGGCGCAAGTGCTCGACGCGGTCGAGGCGACCGAAGTGCTTCTCCAAGGGGTAGTGTGCGGCAATGGCTCGCCTTCGGCCGAAGCGCTCGCTCGCATCATTGCGGGAGAGACGAATGACCTCGTGCCATGCGAAGGGCCTGCGATCCTCGAGGGGCAGCCGGTCGAAGGCAGGTTGATCACCGTTCAGGTTCCAATTGAGCGAGATCCCGAGGATCCGAACCTCAATCCGGAAATTCTAGATGACATCTCGCTGAACGGAAGCGCCTGGCCGCCGCCCTACGCAGAGAGCGTCCCGCGTGACGAACCCCTCACCGGCTGTAGTGCGGCCCTCGAAGGGCTCACCGAAGCAGATCGTGCGAAGCATCCGGTTGCAGGGAGCCCACCTTCCAGCATCAACCTCGCCGTGACCTCCGACAGCCTTCAATCGTTCACAATCGACGACCGGGACTTCACCGAGGAGATGCAGGTGAGCTGGCTTGCGGACGGCGGCGGCTTCGAGGTCTCCTTCTCGTTCATCACCGACCCGGCAACCTCGATCCTGACTCAGTGGCAGCCCTCGTCCAATGTGCCCGAGGATGGGCGGCTGGTCCGTTTCAACTTCGTCACTCGGGACGGCCGCGGTGGCCTCGATCGCGTCGAACGCGGGCTTTGTCTGCTTCCGATGGAGTGACCGGTCTTCCGCCCTAAGTGTCGGTTTTCTCCAAACTTTTGGCGATCGTTGACACCGCCCGGACCCCCCTCTAGTTTGATGGATCGCGATGGTTGAGCGAATCGGAACGTGTCGCGTCCTCGGGCAAATCGGCAGCGGAGGCATGGCTGTCGTCTACGAAGCGATCCAGGAACCGCTCAACCGGAGAGTCGCCATCAAGGCACTCAAGCCGTCGATCGCGATCGATAGCCAGTTCGCCGCGCGCTTCGAACGCGAGGCGAACTTCATGGCTTCGCTCCAGCACGAGAACATCCTGCACGTCATCGACTTCCTCAAAGATGGGCGCTCGATGTTCATCATCATGGAGTACGTCGATGGAATCGACCTCTACGACTTGCTCGAGCGTTCGCCGCGCCTGCCCGCCGACATCGCCGCCATCATCACCCTGCAGCTCGCGCGCGGACTCGACTACGCACACTTCCGCGGGATCATCCACCGCGACATCAAGCCCGCCAACATCATGGTCTCGATGCAGGGCGACGTGAAGGTCATGGACTTCGGCATCGCGCGCCACGAGCGTTTTGGCGACCTGACCGAAACGGGGACGGGGCTCGGCACACCGAGCTACATGAGCCCGGAGCAGATTCTGGGTGACAAGATCGACTTTCGAAGTGACATCTTTTCGGTCGGCATCGTTCTCTACCAAATGCTCACCGGCCGAAAGCCGTTCGTCGAAGACGAATCGCGCACGGTCATGCAGAAGATTCGCCTCGACCGCTATGAGGCGACTAAGAAGCTCGGCGTCGAGGTGCCACGGAAGCTCGAGCGAATCATGGCCCGCTGCCTTCAGAAAATGCCGGCAAATCGCTACCCAACGACGCAGGCGCTCATCGACGACCTCACCGAGTTTCTCGCGCCCCGCGTGCAGATGAGCCACAACGCGCGCCTCGTCATGTTCCTGTACGAGATCGGCGTCATGACCGGCGAACAAACCGACGAAGTCCTTTCGGCCGTGGCGCCGCGTGCGCTTCGAAACGGCCGCCGCAACGGGAGTTTTCTCCAGAACATGGCAAAGTGGCAGGCGGCCGCGTTGGCGGCGCTCGCCATTTCGGGGCTCAGCATCCAGGCGGCGAGCGGCCGCTGGTCCGACCCGGCGCTTGGCCAGGCGCCGGTGACCTTGAACCCGGCAGAGTCGGGACTTCTCACCGTCAGCGCCGACCCGTGGGCGCATGTGCAAGTCGATGGGCAGCATGTGCTGACGACCCCCGCGGCGCGGGCGATTCCTCTTCAGCCTGGCCGACACTATGTGAAGTACAGCAACCCGTACTTTGCGCCCGTCGAACACGAGGTCGTCATCCAGACCGGCGAGACCGTGCACGACCGAGCGACGCTGACCGAACCCATCGCGGTTGCGGAAGAACCGCAGGCGACGCCATGAGACGAGGGCTCGCCTCGGCGGCGCTCGTCGTCGGGTTTAGCGCGCTTGCGGCGTTCGCAACAGCCCAGCCCGTGTACACGCACGCCGTGCAAGAAGGAGACACCCTCGCGTCTATCGCGCAGCGCTACTACGCAGATCCGACGCGCGAAGCTGTCTTGCGCGAAGCGAATCGGATGAAGGGGTCGGGGGCCAACGGCCTAGTGCCGGGGAGCTGGATCTTCATTCCGATGGTGAGCTTCTATCGCGTCGGCAAGGACGAGACATGGAAGTCGATCGCAACCCAGTTCTATGGGGTTCCGGCACGGTCGGCGGCTTTGATCGAAGCGAACAAAGGCAACCGGCGCGTCGAGCCTGATGAAGGGGTCGAGCTTCTGATCCCCTACCCGCTGCGTCACGTGGTGGCGCCCGGCGAGACGCTTGCAAAGATCGCGAAGGCCTATTTGCCGGACAGCCCGCTCTCGGTGAAGCGGCTGCGCGCGTTCAACGCCGGCGCGCGAATCGAGCGAGGCCAGGTCGTGCTGGTTCCCCTGTTCGATCTGAGGCTTGCAGGCGAAGGACAAATGCAAGCGTCGGCGGCGTTCATGCGCGCCGCTGGTGGCGGTGCCGCCAAAGCGGCGCAGGACGAAGTCGAAAGCGCGCTGCCGAAGCTCATCGAGCAAGTCGCAAAAGCCCAGTTTGCCGAAGCGGTGGCTCTTGGGAACCGGCTGCTCGGAGCGCAGAGCCTGAGCTCGACGCAGGTGGTGACGATCGAAAAAGAGCTCGCCGTGGCCTACGTCGCGCTCGAGCGAGCGGACCTCGCCGAGGCTTCGTTTCGTGCAGCGTTGGCGCTTCAGCCCAACCTCGAGCTCGACACGGTGCGCACGTCTCCCCGGGTTCTCGAGGCCTTCAATCGCGCCAAGCAACCCGCGCAGGACTAGGCTCGGTCACTTCTTCTTTTTGATTTTCTTCGGCCTGTACTTGGCCGGACGATTGTCCTCGCTCGTCGCCTGGGCAGCGGCCGCCGCCGGTGCTTCCAGCGCCCAGGGCGGCAGAGCGATGTCACCGTTTTGTTCGGCGCGCTTTCTCAGATGGACATAGGCGATGATGCACACGGGAATGAGGGCGAGCGAAATCAGCTGAGACGTCGAAAAACCAAAGGCGAAGCCGCGCTCGGGGTCGTCTCGCAGGTATTCGATCAGGAATCGCCAAAGGCCGTAGAGAGCGGCGACCGTGACCAGGACCTGGCCGCGAAACTTGCGGTGCGTCAGGAGCCAGGTGGCGAAGATGAACAGGAGCAGGCCCGCGACCGATTCGTAGATTTGCGTCGGGTGTACCGCGAGAGAGCTCAGGCGCTCCACCATTTGGTCGGGGTACTCTTGCAGGTGGTGCTGGTAGGCAGGTGAGCCGTTGATGGTTTGGTCACAGGCAAACGCCGGGTACGCGTCGGTGTCCCATTTGGGAAAGGTGCCCGCCGACTGGAGCCAACCCGGGGCGCTTTGTTCGAGTGGGCGGCCGTAGTCACAGCCATAGAGGTAGCAGCCGACCCGTGTGAGCATGAGGCCCGAAGCGAGCGTGGGAACGGCGATGTCCGCGAACGGCAGAAGAGGAATCTTCTTGAGTCGCCAAAAGGCGAGCGCCGTGACGAAGCCGCCGAGAAAGCCGCCGTACGCAACCAGGCCGCCCGAGCGAAGGTCGAACCAGGACCCGATGCTGCCGTAGGAGTCCAAGTTGGTGAGGATGTAGAGCAGGCGGGCCCCTACGATCGCGCCCACGGCGGTCCAGGTGAAGCAGCTGGCGAGAAGCTCACGGTTGTAGCCCTCGACCCTCTTGCCCATGTACATGATGTAGTACCAGGCAAAGAGCAGGCTGCTTCCCAGCATCACGCCGTAGGAGTAGATCGGGACTGCGCCCCAGGGCGTCGGAATGCTGAATAGGACCGGATGCATTGGGCGAGAATCTCGCCGGGTTCGGCTCGGGGGTCAAGTGGCCGTGCAAGGGCGACCCCGGACGGCGAGATCGTTCGCTTCTGCCCGGGCTAGTTGACGATCACGCGGCGAAGGATCCACTCGTCTTCTTCGCGACGGAGGTCGAAGACCGTGTTGGCGAGGCCGGCGTCGGTCCGAAGCCGCAGTGCGATCCGGGCGCGCTCGCCGTCGAGCGAAATGCTCTCTTGAATGAGGCGAAGCTTCGAGCCTTCGAGAGACGCGAGCGCCTTGCGCGCATCGGGCTTGAGCGCCGCCGCATTTCGGCTGCTGTAGCGTCGCCTGTGTCCGTCGTGCACGAGCTCCATGGTAACCTTCGACGGGTCCGCGTAGCGGAGCGCGTTGTCGATGCGGGACTCGGACACCTGCCCGGTCACCGAGTCGATGAACTCGTCCATTCGTTCGCGGTCGGTGACCACGATGGCGTCCGTGACCACCGCAGCCCCGACCACGATCGATAGGATGACAAGGAGATAGATACCCGTTCGTCTCATGACGCCCTTGGGTAATGCAGGCCTCGTGCCAGCCCGGAGCGCGGCGAATTACCCTTTGATTTCTTGCAAAAGGCGACCGTTTTCCCAGGTTTGGCTGTCATTGTGGCAGGCCGGCCGCAGGGGGCCGGGACACATTGGCAGCGGGAGCCGCCCCTTGGGCCACCTGACGAACGGAACGCGCGCGGCGCTCCAGCCAGGCGGTGAGGCCGACCAGGGCAGAGCCGAAACCGGCGAGCGCCAACCAGCCGCTGGGTTGAAACACCTCGATCGCGTGAACGACTTCGAGAATGAAACCAAAGCCGGCGAGCCCGATTCCCGAGTAGAGCGAAGGGCGGCGGCCCTTGACGAAACCGTAGCTCGCGATGCCGAGGCCCAGGGCGATGGCTTGGAGCGCTGCCCAGGGCCGCGGATCGGTCAAAAGGACCGACACCGCGATGGTCGCGTTGAGACCGACGGCGCTTCGAAGGAAGAGCGCTCTGCTTCGAGCGCTCGTCCAGGCGAAGGCAAGCAGCGGGATGGACGAGAGGAGACCGTAGGCCAGCCAGACAGTCGAGTTGGATACCGTCGACCACCAAGGCAAGGCAGCGTCCATGAACGCGGCAACCGAAAGAAGCGTTGGCACGATGGCGAATCGCTCGAGGGTGGCGTCCCCACTCTTCTTCCCGAGCATGAAGAGGGCCAGTGCGCCGGTTCCGAGGATGGCGCCCCAAAACGCGGTCGAAACTTCATAGAAGAGAAGCTGACGGGCGGCGATGACTGTGGCCGGGGCAACGAGGGAGGCAACCGCGAGCCGTGACTCCAAGGTTTGCGGCTTGATGCGGGCCGCACAGTAGGCGGTGAATCCTAGAATGGGAACGACCGTCAGGGTTGCGGCCAGCGAGCTTCGGTCGGGGACGAGCAAGAGCGCGTGGCTTGCGACGCTTGCCGCCGTCAGCAGGCGTGCGTGCGGTCGCGCGAGCACAACAAAGGCCGCCCAGATCAAGGGAATCAGGGCAAGACCGGCGCCCGACACGAGCAGGACTGCCGCCGCGGGGCTCGGCGCGACCCATTGCGCGACCGGCCCGAGGCTGCTGGTGCCCGTTCCAAACTGCGACAAGACGAAGCCGCCAAGGACGCCCGCGTGAATCGGGATCATTGCGAGCAGGGTGAGCATCAGGACGCGCGCGCTCCGGCCCTCCTGCATGCGAATGCCGCAGACATAGGCCAGGGCCGGCAGCAGCGCGGTCATTCCGAGCAGAGTGAGATAGCGGGGCACGTCACCGACCTGATCCCAGCTCTGAACGAGGAAGGTGCCTGCGGCAGCCACGATCATGGCAGCGCCGCACCAGCGCAGCATTTGAAACAGTTGTTGAAGACGCGTTTCCATCAGGCCTCCTAGGATTCCTCGGCGCGCAGCGCTTCGAGCTCGAGCCGAAGATCTGAGGTTTCGTCGACGGCGTCGAGCTCGGTCTCGAACGCATCGAGCGGTTCGGCGCATTCCGATGCGATTTCGATCTCCCCGACCCGCGACTCCCATCGATCGAACACCTCTTCCAGGTCACCGATCGGCCCGGTCGTGCTCGCCATTCCATGGGCGGCCTCCGCACGCGACTGGCGCGTGCGCATCAGGTTCTTGCGTTCGTTGAGCTCGCCCAAACG
>JABDJF010000636.1 GCA_013002645.1 Myxococcales bacterium | reverse complement strand
ACATGGAAACGCACAAGCTCACGCCGAAGGGCGTTAAGGTCACGGCGGACGACATCCGAGAGGGATTGGTCGCGCTGTTGAGCGTGTACGTCGAGGAACCGCAGTTCCAGGGGCAGACCAAGGATCGGCTCAACAACCCAGAGGTCACGGCGCAAATCGAGTCCTCGGTGCGGACGGCGTTCGAACAGTGGCTTCTCAACAACAAGACCGCGGCCGAGTCGATCATCGCGCGCGTCATCATTTCCTCGCGCGCGCGCGCTGCGAGCCGCGCGGCAAGTCAGCAGGTTTCCCGCAAGACCGCCGTGAGTCACCGATTGAACCTGCCCGGCAAGCTCGCCGACTGCTCGAGCACCAATCCGCATGACAGCGAGCTGTTTCTGGTCGAAGGGGACAGCGCCGGTGGCAACGCCAAGCAGGGTAGGGACCGAAAGACCCAGGCGATCCTGCCATTGCGTGGAAAGGTCTTGAATGCGGAGCGGGCATCGCAGGCGCAGATTCTGGGGAATCGTGAGCTTCAGGACATCGTGAGCGCGCTCGGATGCGGGATCGGGAAAGACTTCGACATCTCGAAGCTTCGCTATGGCCGCGTATTCCTCTTGATGGATGCGGATAGCGATGGACATCACATTGCGACGCTGTTGCTGACGTTTTTCTTTCGGATGCTCCCCGGGCTCGTGAAGGCGGGGCATGTGTTCTTGGCGCAGCCTCCGCTCTATCGGCTCGACATCGGCAAGCAGGTGCACTGGGCGCTCGACGACGAAGAGCGTGACCGCATCATCGCCGACGCGCCGGGGAATGCGAAGGTGGAGATCAGCCGCTTCAAGGGCCTTGGCGAAATGACGGCCGACGAGCTTCGGGAAACGACGCTCGACAAGACCCGCCGCCGGGCTCTCCGGGTCATGATCGACGGTGAGCTGGAGGCCGATCGCGTCTTCAACGAGCTCATGGGGAAAGACCCGGCAGCTCGCTACCAGTTCATCATGGAACAGGCCCCGGCGGCCGACGCGATCGAGCTCGACGTTTAGCCTGAGCATCGGGTCCGGTTTTTTTGACCGGTGCCGTGCATTCTGGTTGAACCACTTCAGGAAGTACTTCGATAACTCCGAGGAGTGGTGATGCAGTCGACTTGTCATGTTTGCGAGAAGAGCTTTGAAGCGCGATTCCGCTACCAGGTTCGCGAGGAGGACGGGCGCTACCTGTACATCTGCTCGACGGCTTGTCAGCAGAAGCTGCTGCTCGGGGCCGATGGGGTGCACGCATGCGATACCTGCGGCGCCACGTTCGAGATTGAGTATCCCTACCAGATGAGCGTCAGCGATGGCCGCCGCCAGTATTTCTGCTCGACTGGTTGCCGGGAACGGGGGGAACAGCGCCAAAGCGAAGTCGGGCTCATTCGCCCGGCGCCAAAGCGAATCGCGGTGTTCAACCACAAGGGCGGCACCGGGAAAACCACGACCTCGATCAACCTGGCCGCTGGCCTGGCCGAGTCGGGACGCCGCGTCTTGCTCATCGACGCAGACGGGCAGGGCAACGTCGGCGCTTCACTCGGGATCGCCGGACAGCGCTCGCTCTACCATGTGCTCGTCAATGGCGCGAAGGCGACCGACATCGCGGTGCCCGTTCGGGAGGGGCTCGATGTACTGACGTCGAACGAGTCGCTTGCTGCGGCCGAGCTCTATCTGGCGGAGCGTCCGAATCGTGACCGCATCATGCGCGAGCGGCTGGGCGAGGCGTGTCGGGACTACGACACCGTCGTCGTCGATTGCGCACCGGCGCTGTCTCTCATGAATCAAAACGCCATGGTCTACGCGGATAGCGTCGTCGTCCCGGTGGCCTGCGATTACCTTTCGTTGATCGGCGTGAAGCAGGTTCTTCGGACGATTCGGAATGTCCGCGAGCTCTTGCAGCACGATGTCGAGCTGCTCGGGGTGTTGCCGACCTTCTTCGATGTGCGCAATCGGATCTCGCGAGAGGCGATTTTGACGCTACGCGAGCACTTCGAAAACCGTTGCTACGATCCGATCCGAATCAACACCAAACTCCGAGAGGCCCCGAGCGCGAAGCAGACGATCTTCGAGTACGCGCCCAAGAGCCATGGGGCCGAGGACTACAAGCGTTTGGTGCAACGGGTGACCGCCGTTGCCGCGACCGGCCAGAGAGCGAAGATGCGGGCTTCGCTCTCGGTTGCATCTTAAGGGGGGCACATGAAGCGACGCGAAGCAGAAGGAGTACGAGGGGTTCTCGAGGAAGATGAAGTGAGCGCGGTGTTGCGCGGGAGCTTCTACGGCGACAAGGCCGGGAAACGGGGCCGCGCGAAGTCCAAGAAGGCGAAGAAGCCGGACCACTACGACGTGATTTGCATTTCCCTCTACAAAGAAGACCTGGCCCAGCTCGACAAGATGGTCGCGAAGCTCAAAAAGCAGGGTCATCGCCGAATCAGCCGAAGCGCGCTCATCCGGTTCGCCCTCGACCAGGTGGAGATTCAGGACTTCCCGCGCGCCTACTAGCGTGCCGTCATCGGGGCGCTATACTCGGCGCCAATTTTTAGGGTCCTTGGGAGGTTCCGGTGACTGACAGCATCCTGCGGGAAGCACTCACCTTTGATGACGTGTTGCTACTTCCGGCTTACGCGGATTTTCTCCCCGCGAACGCTGACGTTTCGACACGTTTTACGCGCGATCTGGAGCTGCGCATTCCGTTCGCATCGAGCGCGATGGACACGGTGACCGAATGGCGCACCGCGATCACCATGGCGCGCGAAGGCGGCATTGGAATTCTGCACAAGAACATGAGCCCGGAGCTGCAAGCGCTGGAGGTCACGAAGGTGAAGCGGGCCGAGACGGGGATGATCGTCGACCCCGTGACGGTGGGCCCCGGCGAATCGCTTCATGATGCGCTCGAGCTGATGCGGCGCCACGAGATTTCGGGGCTGCCTGTCATCGAAGGCACCAAGCCGGTCGGCATTCTCACCAGCCGCGACGTTCGCTTCGAGCAGAACCTCAATCAGAAGGTCGCGCAGCTCATGACCAAGGAGCTCGTTACGGTGCCTCCAGGGGTCGAGCAGGACAAGGCACGCGAGCTCCTCCACAAGCACCGTATCGAAAAGCTCTTGGTCGTCGGGGACGATGGCGATCTCGTGGGTCTGATCACGATAAAGGACTTGCTGCAGGCGGATCGCTACCCGGATTCGATCAAAGATTCGCTCGGCCGGCTCTGCGTGGGCGCTGCGCTTGGCGTGGGCCCAGATCGCGACAAGCGTACCGAAGCGCTGGCGCGTGCGGGGGTCGACGTGATCATCATCGACACCGCTCACGGCCACACCAAGGGCGTGATCGACGCGGTCGGAGACACGAAGGCGCAGTACCCGGACATCCAGGTGGTCGCCGGCAACGTGGCGACAGC
>JABDJF010000250.1 GCA_013002645.1 Myxococcales bacterium | reverse complement strand
TCTTTGGGCTTGTCGACTTCGGGCAGAGGCGGTGCGGGCGGGGGCTCGGCCGGCGGCGGCTCCGGAGGCGGCGGGTCCCCCGGCGGCGGCTCTACCTGCGGTGGGGGCTCGCTGATGACCTCGATTTCGGTCGGGCCTTGTGCGACGGCGGGGCGGGGAGTCGTGAAGACTACCAGAACGCCAACCGCAGCGAGGCGCAAGCAAACCCAAGAAGGCCGAGACACCCGACCTTTATAGCAGAAAGACCGCCTTCAGAGGTTCGCCGGCGGCATTCGGCGCCGGCGCCTGCGCCCGAAGCTGTTCGCTCAGGTCAGCAAGCCCCGAGAGGCCTCGGTGAGCAGGGTTTGCTCGTATGCGATTTCCCACTGCCTTCGGGGATTCGGCACTCGCCTCGGGAGGCGATGGATCGCATGCAAGAGCGCAGCCAGAGCCGCCGCCGGGGGAGCCAGCAACGCCGGACCCTCCGCCGGCCGAACCTCCGCCAACGCCGCCTCTGCCGGAAGTCGACAAGCCGAAAGAACCGTTGGGCCATCTCCGAGTTGGCGGTGGGATCGGCCTTGGCTTTGCCAGTGACCTGATCACGGTCGGCGTCTCACCCCAAGTTTCGTACATCTTCAAAAGGATCGTCGAGCCCGGGGTTTCGATTCGGTACACGTACACCAGGGACAACGCCCCACTCCAATCGATCACCTGGCATACCTATGGCTCCTCGCTCTTCGTTCGAGTCTTTCCGATCCAACAGCTCTTCATTCTGGTCGAAGGAGAGGTCATCAATACCGGTTCGAAACAAGGTGGCATCCGTTTTCCCCGAGAGACATATGGGAACTTGCTGCTCGGCGGGGGATTCGTCGTAGGCGTGGCCCAAGGCGTGTTCGTGGCGACGTCCCTCAAGATTCCCGTCTTGAGAAACCCTTTCTACCCGACGGCCTTCCCAATCATCTCGGTGGGTGCAGGCTACGGGTTCTGACTACGGAGCGCCGTCGAACAGATCTTGAAAGCCGCTTGGCTCGTGTCGACCGAACACGAGGGTTTCGAGGATGCCGATCCCGGTCTTGTCGCCCATCTTCGCGCGCACGACGTTGTGCACGTGGATGGAGCAGTATTCATCGGGCTCTACGTCGTCGAGTTTCCAGCTCTCGTAGCCGATTTCGAGCTCGTCTCGCCACACCGCGTGCCCCCACTCGGGGTGCTGGTAGCCGATGCCCATCATCTGGAATCGGAAAATCGGCTCGAGCGCAATCTCGAGCTTCGTGCCGTCACGCTTCTCGAAACTCAGCGATGCGCGTTCGGGCCATCGGGTCCCGCTTCGCCATTTGATCGAGTTGCTGGCCGAGGCCATGCGCTCCTCGTCGGCTTCGAGGACATCCTTCGGAACCTCTGCGTCGTCCGGGTAGGTTTTGATGATTGCTGCGGAGAGCTCTTCGGCGAAACCATCGGGGAGCTCCCGGGTCAAGAAGTGTGTGCAGAATCCATCGAAGTGAATCGGTGACCAGATCCAGTACACGGCCGGATCGGTCGTCAGCCTGCTTGGCGCACCTTCTTCATATTCCCCGACCGGACGCATGCCCCAGGACTTGTCGCGGACACCGATGACCTCACTGCGCGTGAGCTCGATTCGGCGGCCCTTGATCGAGATGAATCCCTCCCACGTCCCCAACTGGGTGAAGCGTTGGGTGTCCATGATGAGTCGGTTGCCGTCCCACATGTGGTTCTTGGGCTCCTGGATGGGAGGCGCCTTCGCATGAAAGGTCAGGTCGCACTCCACTCCGGTGTCATTGGTTTCGATGACCAGGCGAATCTGCCGCATGGGATGCACGACCTCGACTCGAAGGGGCCCTGCGCTCGAGTCCATCGGATTGTCGGCCGCGCGGCGTGACGCGTGGAATGAGTGCTGAACGCCGTCCACCGCGATGCTGAAGTGAGCGTCTTGGACGAAACGGTTCGGATAGCGTCCAAAAGCCGCTTCGAACAAGAACGTGCCCGCCTTGTCGAAACCGTTGAACCAGTAGCGGTCATACGCATTGCGATTGACGATGCCCGTTTGGTTGATCGGAAATGCGGCCTGATGGATCAAGTAATCGTCGAAATCGGTAATCATCGCGGCTTCCTCACTAGGACAGCGTGACCCCACAGGCACGCAGAATCTCTTCGGTGTCCGCGCCGCGTTCCCTTGCTGGCGTGGGGTCGGCCGACTTGGTTCGGGAAAAGCGCGGCGCGGCGACGGCGTGTTTGATGCCGTCGACCTCGACGAACGAGCGTCGCGCGACGTTGTGCTCGTGCTCGAAGGCCTCAGCCGCCGCGAGCACGGGTGCGAAGCAGGCGTCGCTGCCCTCGAATACCTCGCACCATTGTTCACGCGTCTTCTGACGGAAGACTTCTTCGAGCGTTGGCCGGAGCTCGTTCCACTTCGCAGGATTCAAATGCTCCCCCACCGCCGGGGCGCTATCCGCTAGGCCGAGCTTGTCGATGAGCTCCTTGTAGAACTGCGGCTCGAGCGCGCCGATCGAAACGTATTTGCCGTCGCTGGTCTCGTAGACGTCGTAGAAGGCGGCGCCCGAGTCGAGAAGGTTTTCGCCGCGCTTGTCCGTCCAAAACCCCTGCTGCATGCCGGAGTAGATGCTGGCCATCAATGCGGCGACGCCGTCAACCATGGCCGCGTCGACGACTTGCCCCTTTCCCGATTTCTTGGCTTCGAGGAGCGCACTCACCACCCCAAACGCCAGCAGCAAACCGCCTCCGCCGAAGTCACCGACCAGGTTCAAGGGAATCGTCGGCCGCTCGCCTTTTCGGCCGATGGCGTGCAGGGCACCCGCCAGCGAAATGTAGTTGATGTCGTGTCCCGCCCGTTTGGCCCAGGGGCCTTCTTGACCCCAGCCCGTCATGCGCCCGAACACGAGCCGAGGGTTCGCTTCCAGACACGCATCAGGACCAATCCCGAGCCGCTCCATGACGCCGGGTCGAAAGCCTTCGATCAGCGCGTCGGCGGTCGCGACGAGCTTCAAGAGCGCCGCTTTGTGCTCAGTCTTCTTCAAGTCGAGGGTGATGCTCTTCTTGCCACGGCTCATGACGTCGAAGCTCGCTTGCAGGAAGGACGGCTCGGGCCGGCCGACACGAATGACTTCGGCGCCTAGGTCCGACAGCAACATGCCAGCAAACGGGCAAGGGCCGATGCCTTCGATTTCAAGGATTCGAATTCCGTCGAGTGGACCCATCTTCAAAGCTCCAATAGTGCGCGTCCTAGGGTGATCGATGCGAGGTTTTCGTAGTCGAACTCGTTCTCTTCATCAATGATTTCGATCTGCTTCATGTACTGTCCGACGCGTGCCATGTTCATCGAAAAACGCGTCAGGGCCAAGATGAAGTAGTAGTCAAAATTGGCCGCGCTGTGGCCCGTCGTTTGCTTCCATCGCGCGATCGATTCGCCCTGGCCGGGAAAGCCAGGAAGGCGGTCGAGCTCGAGGCCTTCAGTGAAGCAGCGGTCGGAGGCAAGCCACCACGCGAGGTCCTGAACGGGGTCGCCGAGCCTCGCCATCTCCCAATCGAGCACTGCGACGCACTCGACACCGTCGAAGATCTGGTTCGCGAGGCGCGAGTCACCCCAGCAC
>JABDJF010000604.1 GCA_013002645.1 Myxococcales bacterium | reverse complement strand
ATGTCATGTTCCTCGTCGATCAGAGCTCGTCGATGACCTCGAACTTCAGCGGCAAGGAGAGATGGACGGCTGCCCACGATGCGATCGTTACGGTAACGGGGCAGCTTGACGCCATCGTTCGCTTTGGCCTCACGACCTACACATCCGACGATGGCGACTTCAATCCGACTTGCCCGCGTTTGCCGGTGGCCGGCGATCCATTGGCGGGCGCTCCCCGAGTCGACTTTGGGCTAAGTAACTTCGAGGCGATCAGTGATACGAATGTCTACCCGAGCTCGTATCCCAATGACGCAGGAGGCGATACGCCAACCGGGGATAGCATCGATGCGTTGATGACGATCATCGAAAACGACCCACCGCCCGCGGATGGGCCCACCATCATCGTGCTCGCCACGGACGGTTTGCCCGACTCCTGCGAATGCCCCGATGCGGGCACCTGTTTTCCAGGTACCCCGAGCGATCACGACCCTGAGGTCGAAGCCGTGGACGCTGCCGAGAACGCGTTTTCGAGCGGCGTCCAAACGTTCATTCTGAGCGTTGGCCCCGATGTCGCACAGAGCCACTTGCAGGAAGTCGCGAACGTCGGCGTGGGGCTGAACCGCAACGGCTCGCAAGGCAATGCGCCGTTCTACACTGCGAATACACCTGCCGAGCTGGATATGGCGTTCCAGGATATCATCGGCGACAGCATTTCCTGCGACATCCAGATGGACAAGCGCTTCGACGACAAGGAAAAGGCTTGCAACGACCCGGAGAGCGACGTCCGGCTCAACGGCGTGCCGCTGAGCTGCCCGACCGAGTGGCGGGTCAAGCCGGGAGTCGATGATATCATCGAGCTGGTTGGCAGCGCCTGTGACACGTTCAAGAGCGGCGACGTGACGTTCACGGCCGAGTTCCCTTGCGGCGCCATCATCGTCGAGTAACGGCTATTCGGGCAGTTTGATCTCGAGCTCTTTTCGGGCGCCGGCCTCGACGCGGACGACTCGCGTTTGGCTCGGCAGCTCTCGCCCCACCTTGACGACGTGCCTACCTTTGGAGAGGCGCGCCTTGACGGGGGCTCTACCCATGAAGGCTCCGTCGATCCAGACATTCCCCCAGGGCTGAACGATCACATGGACCCAGCCTTTGCGCGCCCG
Source organism: Myxococcales bacterium (assembly GCA_013002645.1). Lineage (GTDB taxonomy): Bacteria > Myxococcota_A > Polyangia > Polyangiales > Houyiibacteriaceae > SG8-38. The sequence goes on along the minus strand of JABDJF010000604.1, from coordinate 7,590 downwards.
GGCGGGGGAAGCGGTCCCCGGCATGGACACCGACTCTGGCACGGCCACTGACTCCGGCGCTGGCACGGGCACCGACCCTGCCACTGCCACTGGCGCTGCCACTGACCCTGGCGCTGCCCCTGCCCCTGTCCCTGTCCCTGCCGCTGCCACTGGACCCGGCGCTTCTTCCTTCCGTTCCAGCCATCCCGCACCTGCAGCGAGGGCCACGAAGCTCAAGACGAGTATGCTCGCCAACATGACGGCGCGGCCGAACCTGGGCGGCTTTCGCGGGCTTGGCGCAAGGTGTTCACGTGCTCCGGTTGCCATCGGACTCGGCGGACGGCTGAGCTCCGTGTCTCGTTCTTCTTCGCGGGCGCGGACATGCATCCGGGCGTTTGGACCGCCTCGGTGACTTTCGATCGTCGACGCCAGCTGCCGTCGCAGTGCCGGAGCAGGGGCAACGGTCCCGAGCTCTTCGATCAAACGAGCGGCGCTCGGCGTGCGGACGGCGGGGTCCACCTCGAGCAATCGCTCGATGATCTCCCGAAGCTCCTTCGGCGCGTGCGGCGCGACCTCCTCCAACGATCGGCGATTGCCCTCCAGAATCTTTTGCATGGTCTCGACGTCGTGCGCGCCGTCGAAGGGGCGCACCCCGGCCACGGCCTCGAACAGAACCACGCCCAGCGAAAACAAGTCCGCTCTCCCATCGACGGCCTCGCCGCGCATGTGCTCGGGGGACATGTACGGGACCTTGCCCCTCGCGCTGCGGCTTGCGGTTGCTTTCGCGTCGTCGAGCGCCTTCGCGATGCCGAAATCCGCGAGCTTTGCCTCACCCGAGCGGCTCAGCAATATGTTCGAGGGCGAGATGTCACGATGGACGAGGCTGGCGTGCGCGTGCTCGAGCGCGTATGCGAGGTCCAGAGCGATCAACGCCACGGTATCCGGGGGTAGCCTCTCGCCAGGAGAGGATTTGAGCAAAGAGCGAAGGTCCAGGCCATCGACTAGCTCGAGAGTCATGTAATGGACGTCGTCTATCTCGCCCACGTCGATGACGCCCACGACGTTCGTGTGCCGAAGCTGCGCGGCGAGCACGGCTTCTCGCCGGAAATGCGAGACGAACTCCAGGTCCCCGCTGAACGCAGGCAGAACTCGCTTCAAACAAACGCGTTGCTCGAATCCACCAGCCCCAATGCGCGTTGCTTCGAAGGTCTCGGCCATTCCGCCGACGCCGAGGCGTCGCAGCAAGTAATAAGCACCAAACTCTCGGGGCTCACCGGCCATGGCCCCGGAAGACTAGCACCATCGCGAAAGTACTGGCGCCGTCGTGACGGTCGATGCAAGGTCCCCCGCCGCCGATGAAATCCGCGCCAGGTCCATTCAAGAGCGTCGATCGCACCATCTTCCGGCGCCTCTTCGATCTGGCGATGCCAATCGTCGGCTTGAATCTGCTCAGCGTCCTCACCTTGGCCGTCGACACCGCCATGTGCGGCCGTCTGCGCAATGCCGAGGAAGCGCTGACGGCGCTCGGGTTTGCGGGTCAGCTGGTCTTTTTGCTGATGGTCGCGATGCTCGGGCTGACGGTAGGAACGGTCGCTTTCATCTCGCGTGCGCACGGTGCCCGTCAGTCCGACCGCATCAACCACGTTCTTCACCAAAGCATCCTGCTCACCTACCTCGTGTCGATCGCTGTGGCGATCGTGGGCAACCTCGCCGCCGGCCAGATCATGGAGTGGCTTGGTGCGGAGGCAGAGGTCCGCGACCTCGCGGTGAGCTACCTGCGTCCACTCCTTTCGCTGACGGTGTTCTTCTATCTAAACATGCTGTTCGCGGCGGCTCTTCGCGCGGTCGGCAATACGATGCTGCCCTTCATGATCGCGCTGTTGAGCAACCTCATCAATATCGTGTTGAACTATGGCCTGATCTTGGGGCGCCTTGGCCTTCCGGCCATGGGTGTCCGGGGCGCTGCCTGGGGAACCGTGATTTCTCAGGCCGTTGCGGTCATCCTGATGGTGCTCATTCTGAGGCGTGACGTCGTTTACGGTGTGCGCGCACGTCTCGGCTTCGCAAGGCTCGACCGGCCGCTCGCCCGCGATCTTTTTCGCATCGGGGCGCCGGCCGCGCTCGACATGCTCGTCCTCAACATCGCGTTCCTCTCGGTCGTCGGAATGCTGGCGCGGGTGGCACAGGTGGCCGTTGCGGCTCACGGCGTCGGACTGAGGGTTCAGTCTTTGGCCTTTGTGCCCGGGTTGGGGGTCTCGCAGGCCATTGGCGCAATGGTCGGAAACGCGCTTGGCGCTAGCGATGAGCCGGAGGCGCGCCAGGTCGTCCACAGCGGAATCATATTGTCGACGGCCATCATGACGTTCCTCGGCTTGTCGATCGTGTTCGGCGCGACACCGATTATCGCGATCTTCGATATCGATCCTGCGACCGAGCTGGGCCGATATTCGATCCTCTGGATGCAAGTCCTCGGTTGGGGCATGCCGGTCGTCGGTATTCACATCGCGCTCATCGGCATGCTCCGCGGCGCCGGCGCGACCAACGCCAGCCTGATGATCAACATCGTTGGCACGCTCATCATTCAAGTCCCGCTCAGCTGGTTCCTCGGTTTCGTCGTCGGCTGGGGTGCGTTCGGGATCTGGGTCGCCGTCCCCATTTCGTTCGTGGTGCGCATGTTCCTCGGCATTCTCGCCTATCGGCGCGGGCAATGGGCTCGCCAGGGCGCGACTCTCTGAGGACCGCCTGCTAGGCAAGGATTTCTCTGCTCCGGGCTCTTTTGGTAACCTGTGGCCATGTTCAACGCCTTGATCAGGGCGGTGTATCGGGTGGCGCATTGGGGGTTACGGCTTCTGTGGTTCGTTCGACGACCGGAGACGACCGGAGCGCTCGTTGCGGTCTGGCACCACGGCCGAGTCTTGCTCGTCAAAAACTCCTACCGAGCTCAGCTCACCTTGCCTGGCGGCTACGTCCGACCCCGCGAAGATCGTCGGACGGCTGCGGCGCGCGAGCTCCGTGAAGAGGTCGGCATCAACGTGCAGCCCAAGCGACTGACGCATGCTTATCATGGCACGCACGTGTTTGAGCACCGTCAGGACACGCTCGACATCTACGAGCTCGAGATGGAAGCCGAGCCGAAGGTGCAAGTCGATAACCGTGAAGTCGTTCGGGCACAGTTCCTCATGCCGGACGAGGCGCTGAGCATGCAGATCGTGCCCCATCTCGACGAATATCTCTCGAAGCGAATCCCGCGGGCGACGGATTGAGCCCGGTGAATCCCCATGAGGCGCTCCGGCGTGAGGCGCTCCGGCTCCACGAGCGCTACCAGCGCGAGCTCATCGAGCGCTTTTCGGTTTGTCCCTGGGCGAAACCAGCGCGCGAAGCGAAGCGCATTCGCGCACACGTCGTGACGAACGCGTCATGCCGCCCGGAAGAGCTAGCCCCGGTGCTGGCCGGATGGGCGGACGACCTTAGCGTCGAGGTCGCGTTCGTGATCGCCCCACGCTTCACCGCAGGTTCGGATGCCTTCTCGGACTGGGCGACTTCGCTCGCTCCGCTGCTGGACCACGTCTTTCTAGCCGCGCCTTTTCACCCGAGCCCGGCTGAATCCGTGGGTTCGATTCAGTTCCTACGGCAGACCCCCGATCCTACGGTGCAACTGGTCCGAAGAAGGCGCCTCGAAGAAATCCGCGCGCAGGACCCGCCCCACTACGCCGATATCTTCGAGCTCGACATGCAGGATCTGAAAACCAAGAAGCCTCCGCAGAGCGTCGCCGCCTCTGTCGTCTCGCACAACGAGCGGATGATCGAGCGCGAGGGAAAGACGGAGATTCAAGTGATTTTGGACGATATTCGGACGGACAGGGAACGGAGCTATGCCCGGCTGATGCCGCTATTCTGACAGCGGCGCCACGTGAAGCGATTCCGTCGCCGGGGGTAGAGGCGGCGAAGCCCCGTGGACGGCGCGAAGCGGCGTCTTTACGGGGTGTCAGCGACCCAGCTTGCGCTGGATGTACCCGGACGAGATCACTCCCCAGGCTGCGCCAACGAGCAGCCCGCCGGTGTGCACCCAATTTGCAATATGCCCGACCCATCCGGTGAAACCTAGTCCCAACCAGATCAACATGAACGTCACCAGTTGCTGTGGCATTCGGTACGGGAAGCTCGGGTCGAGGCGGCCTCGGATCCAGATGAAGGCAAACAGACTGTAGACCACGCCCGACATGCCGCCGAAGATCGTAGGGCCCGACATTCCGTATTCGAGAACGTGCGAGAACGCCGCGGTGACCAAGACGAAGACCAGCAGGTAGCGCGCAGAGAACACGCGCTCGATCGCCGTGCCGAGGTCCTTGAGCCACCACATGTTGAACAGGATGTGTATGAAGCCGAAGTGCAGGAACATCGGCGTGAACAAGCGCCAGGGCTGCCCCTCCCAAATCGCGCTCACACTGCCCCAAATCGCGCCGCCTCGCGTCAGCACGGGCGGGACGAAGGTGAAATAGCCGACGACGGCGATGTTCTCACCCATGTCGGTCAAGAAGAAGACGACGACGCAGATTGCGATCAGGCCGATCGTCACCGTCCCGATGCGCATGTTCTGTTTGGCTTCGATCTGCCCGCGAATCCTTTCGGTCCGCGCCCGAAGTCGCTCGTCGGCCTTGGCTTCCTTCTTGCGGCGTGTGCGGGCCTGCTTTGCCATCTCGGCAAATCGACTCGAGCTCGGATCAAAACCATTCAAGAAGGCGCGCGCTTGTTCCAACTGCGTTTCGTCGTGCACCCAGATCGCAATCGAGCCGTCCCGAGTCTCCTTGAGGGTGGTGACCACGCCGTCTGCATAGAGCGCATCACCGAGGGTTTTCGCCTCGGTCTCGTCCGTTACGGTCGTCAACATCCGCATCGAGGGCGAAGTGTAGTCGCTTCGATCCCCGGTTCAATCGCCGCGAACCAGGGCATACATCAGGCAGTCTCGGGGCAGCGGCGAGCGGTTTGGATGCATGCCGTATTGCCGAAGCCGGCCTTCGCGCCGCATTCCCACCTTCTGTAAGACGCGCGATGACTGCGCGTTTTCTTCGTCGCAGAGTGCCTGGACGCGTGCGATCCGTTGGTCCGCAAAGGCCGCATCGCAGACTTTCGACAGCGCTTCGGGCATGTAGCCTCGACCCCAGAACCGGCTTCCGAGCGCGAAGCCGATTTCCACGCGATGGAAGTGTACGGTGCATCCGATCGTGCCGGTGAGTACGCCATCGTCTTTGCGCTCGATGAGCCAAACGCGATGCCCCATCCGCAGGTCCCAAGCGTCGATGGTTTGCTGAAAGAACTCCCGGGTCTGTGCAGGGTTGTCATGTGCGGACCAAGTCATGTAGCGCGTGATCTTTGGATCGCTGGCGTAGGAGTCGTATGCGGGCTCGGCATCCTCAACGCGCGGACGGCGTAACAAGAGCCGGGCCGTTTCGAGCTCATCGGGGGGAAAGTCCACGGCTGGCGTATACCATGGCACCGCTTGCCAATGGATCCCTCTCCGGTCAGCTGGTACGTTGGAGTCGATGTCCAATCGCGATGCGCCACTCGATGAAGCGGCACTGCGCCTGTGTGAGCAGCTCGGTTACTCATTTGCCGACGGCAGTCTGTTGCTCGACGCGCTCACCCACACCTCGTTCAAGAACGAGCGGCCTGACCTAGCCCGGACCGACAACGAGCGCCTCGAATTCCTCGGCGATGCGGTCATCGATCTCGTCGTCGCCTCTCTCTTGTACGTGCAGTTTGCCGATGCGGACGAAGGCGAGCTCACGCGTCGAAGGGCCGACCTGGTCAGCGAAAAAGGGCTTTCGGAAGCCGCGGAGACGATCGGCGTCGGCGAGGCCATGCGGCTCGGCAAGGGAGAACAGAAGTCGGGCGGCCGATTCAAGCCCCGTTTGCTCGCGAGCGCGTTCGAGGCCTGCATCGGGGCGATTTATCAGGATGGAGGCGGTAACGCGGCTTTTGAAGCAGCTCGCGGAGTTTTCGAGCCGCGTCTTCACACCAGCGCGCCGGGGCATCGCGACGCCAAGTCGCGGGCACAGGAGTGGGCCCAGGCGCATCTCGGGGGCACGCCGAGCTACCGGCTCCTCGAAACCGACGGTCCCGATCACGACCGGGAGTTCATCGTGGCGCTCGAGCTGAATGACGAAGAGGTCTCGACCGGCGCCGGCCGCTCCAAAATCCAGGCCGAGCAGGCAGCAGCGCTCCTAGCCCTCGACAAGTGGAACCAAGCCCCCTCCGAAGGGGAACCAAACTAGACCGCGCGAGAAGCGGCGTAGGCTTCGAGACGAGCGTGCGCCCAATCGACGTTGCGCTGAAGCTCGTTGTAGTCGGGGCCTTCGTAGAGCTCGTCGTAGGCTTTGAGTGCCTCTTCCGCTTTGGCCAGCTCTTCGCGCACCGCGTCGGGATTGATCTGCTCGGGCGACGCATAGACGTCGGTCAACAGAAGCACTTTGTCCGGCCCGCCTTCGACGAAGCCCGGGCCGATCGCGGCGATCCTTCGCGTACCCTCGACTTCCCACACCAAGAGCCCGCACTTGAGTGCAGCCAGGAGCGGAAGGTGGTTTGGGAGGACACCGAACTCGCCCTCGACGCTGGGCGCCTGAACCGAATCGACTCTGGCGGAAAGCACGGATCCCTGGGGTGTGACGACATCGAGCTGTAGGTATTCGGAGTTCGCCATCGTTTCGCCCAATCAGTCCTTCGACCGCTTGGCATACGCTTCCTTGACCTCTTCGACGCCGCCCTTGAGGTAGAAGTCCTGCTCGGGGATGTGGTCGAGCTTACCGTCGAGGATCTCCTCGAAGCCCGAGACGCTCTCTTCGAGCGGCACGTATGCCCCCTTGAGACCCGTGAACTGCTCGGCGACGAAGAATGGCTGCGACAAAAAGCGCTGAATCTTGCGCGCTCGGTCGACGACCATGCGGTCGTCTTCGCTGAGCTCGTCCATGCCGAGAATCGCAATGATGTCCTGCAGATCCTTGTACTTCTGGAGGGTTTCCTGCACGCCCCGCGCGACGCGATAGTGACGCTCGCCGAGAATGCCCGGGTCGAGCATCGTCGAGCTCGAGTCGAGCGGATCGACCGCCGGGTAGATGCCGAGCTCCGCGATCGAACGCGACAACACGGTCGTCGCATCCAAGTGAGCAAACGTCGTCGCCGGCGCCGGGTCGGTCAAGTCATCTGCAGGGACGTAAATCGCCTGAACCGAAGTGATCGAGCCTTTGTTGGTCGACGTGATGCGCTCCTGGAGCTCGCCCATCTCGGTGGCCAACGTAGGCTGGTAACCGACGGCAGAAGGAATGCGGCCGAGAAGCGCCGACACCTCGGAGCCCGCCTGCGTGAAGCGGAAGATGTTGTCGACGAAGAGAAGGACGTCCTGGCCTTCATCGTCTCGGAAGTACTCTGCCACCGTCAACGCGCTCAACGCAACTCTCGCGCGTGCGCCGGGCGGCTCGTTCATCTGGCCGTAGATGAGCGCCGTCTTCGAGAGGACTGTCTCGCCTGTTTCGAGCTTCGACTCACTCATCTCGAGTAGCAGGTCGTTGCCCTCACGGGTCCGCTCCCCAACGCCCGCAAACACCGAAATCCCACCAT